>NZ_JAHENT010000118.1 GCF_018609725.1 Methanohalobium sp.
AACGTAGTTAATCATATTTAGATGTGTACAAAAACAATGCTTTCAGTGTACAATTGCTTTGAGCAAGTTGCCTGATATAAGACATTGTTAAATTCAACCAGTTGTTTGTGTATCATCAAATTCCATCAGGTATTGTTTGGTGTCGAACACAAACAATGCGATGCAGACAGAGATGTATCGTACAGGAGTACTGGCGCCCCGCAAGTGGCAACATCAAGATGGGTGATGACCATAGAACCCAATGGATTTATCCGTTGGAGTATGTCAGCTTATAGTTTCAACAGTTAGAGATTGGTTGACATACCATTATAATATGAATGAGATTTACTGGCGCGTTTTATATTTTTATATCCGTGTTTAACCTTTAGCAATCTTTCCAGCCCAAATCCTGCACCAATCCAGGTTTTATCAATCCCCCAGTTCATATCAATTGGAACAGGACCTACAACAGCAGATGAAAGTTCTAAATCACCGTGGACGATATCTATGGTCTCACCATAAACATGACAGTTATCATCAATTATTTTGTAGTCGATGTTTAGATGTTTTAATAGGTCATCTATATGATTTAGAAGGTTTTCTCTGTTTGCACCAGAACCCATCTGACAGAAGTTAAACATGGTAAATTCTTCAAGGTGATGGCTACCTTCTGATTCTTTCCGATAACATGGTCCGATTTCAAAAATTTTAATCGGGTCAGACAGGATTTTGTCAAAATTTTTAAGCCACTGGTAGAGACCCGGTGCAAGCATGGGTCGCAAGCAGTGTTTATTATCAAGATAAAATATCTGTTTCGATAATTTATGATCTGTATCGATACCCATTTTTTTAACAGAGTCAATATCAATAATTATTGGGGCTTTAATTTCTATAAACCCTTTATCAACAAAAAATTTGGAAATGGTTCTTTCAAGTTTTGCAATTTGTTCTTCTCGGTCATTTTCATACATTTGTTTGAAATCATTTCTCCTTTTGCTGACCAATTCAGATTCTATTTCCTTAAATTTTGATGGTTCATTAGAAAATGGTATTTTTTCGCCGGGTAAAAGTAGTTCGTTAATTCGTTCTTTCTGTGCAGAAGTAAATGTTTCTGGCTCAATTTTGTTGTCTGTTTTTTCTTCTGAAACGGATATGTTTGATTGAATATTTCCAGTAGCAGAGTTGACCTGCACTTTGGATTGCTTCTTTTTTTTATGTCCCAGTTGCTTGGATTTCTTTTTCTTTGATCCAGAATATGAAAAAGCAGTTACTTTTGTATCAGTTCTGTCGGTATGTTTTTGTAAAAATCTGTTAATAACCTCATCAGAAACCTTGCAGTTTTTACAGGATTTTTTGTATTTTTTAAGTCTTAATATTCTTGCTGTACGACTATTTCTGGAATTTCTTACTGTGATTTTTTCCCCACAATCCATTTCCATATGAATGTATCTTTGTGATACTTCATAATTTTTTATTTCATGGAGTAAACCACTCCTTGAAACCCATACTTGGAGATCTGATATTAATGATGCCAGTGATTTTTTAGACATAATCCCAACTCCATGAGTAGTAAACACAGGATAGACTGGATTTGCTTGTTTGGTTTGGATGAATCTGTTGTTCAATATTTAAAACAAGTTTAAATATTGATATGTATTAAGAATAAAACCTGTATTATTAATATATTGATACTTATTTTCAGTTTGTCAAATCGATGAATGTCAAGCTCTTATAAATATATTTACATATACGAAATATTTATAGCAAAAAAGTGGCGGAAACCCCGGGAATCTAACCCGGCTGAATGGATTTAGAGTCCATTCGATCTACCTGATCGGGTTTCCTTTGTATATTTGTTACATATTTATGTCATACGTATTGGCTACTTATAATTATTGGTAGTAAATCAAATATAACATATACACGATAATTGGGCTTGATGTGTATTGTAATATTTATCATTTGATATAAAAAGTTATATATACGCGAAAAGACCATTAAAGCATACCATTCATAAACTATATAAAACTATTTAAAAAGGAGTTTGATTTTAATGGCTGAAGAATATACCTCAAAAGAAAGATTTGCAAAAGCACTGAAAGGAGAATCGGTGGACAGGATGCCAGCCATCTGTGCTACCCAGACCGGAACAGTTGAACAGATGGAAGCAAGTGGAGCATACTGGCCAGATGCTCACTATGATGCTGACAAAATGACAACACTTGCAGAAGCCGCTCACACAGTTGTTGGTTTTGAAATGGTACGTGTACCATTCGATATTACAGCAGAAGCCGAATTTTTCGGATGTGAACTCAAAGAAGGTACCCAGAAACAGCAGCCATCTGTTGTAGGTCATGTAGTAAAAACCGAAGACGATATCAAGTCTCTTGAAGGCTACGACTTAAGCCAGAAGAGAATAGGCACAATCTGTGAATCAATCAAACAGCTGGCAGACAAATACGGAGACGAGCTCCCAATATTTGGAAGTATGATTGGTCCTTTCTCACTTGCCCAGCACCTCAATGGTGATGACTGGTTTACCAATGTAATGATAAATGAAGAATTTGGCAAAAAGCTTCTTGACTTTACCACTGAATTCTGTGTTGCTTACGCCAAAAAACAGGTAGAAAATGGTGCAGACACCGTCGTAATCATTGATCCAACAGCAAGTTATGAATTGCTTGGTCCTGATTTCTTCAGAAAATTTGTACTTCCATACCACAAACAGGTAGTTGACGCCTGCAAGGATATGGGTGTAGGTACAATCATTCATATTTGTGGAGATACAACAAAAGGCCTTCCAATAATGGATGAATCTGGAACAGATGCTATAAGTGTCGACCAGAAAGTTGATGTTGCAACAGCCAAAGAAAACGTCCAGAATGCAAAGATTGTCGGTAATCTCGACCCGGTTGAGACACTCTGGAACGGTAACCCAGATTTGATTAAAGAAAATTCACAGGAATCACTGGATAAAGGTGTAGACTTTTTGGCACCTGGTTGTGGAATTGTAAGTGCTACATCCAATGAAAACCTACAGACAATGGTTGAGTGTGCAAAAAGCTGGAAATACTAAACAATATATTTCCAGTTAATCTTTTTCTTTTTTCTTTTAGAATATCACTGTATAATCAGTTATACACATCTGGATTATTTTATATGTTAAGATAATACTTAAATTGGATTAGTTATATCCATAAAATAACAAACAATAACTAATTAACTACAAATCCTAACCAATTTTTGGGGTTGTACGGAGTATTTAAAAATGAAAGTATTAGTAAGCGATTCATTAGCAGAAGAAGGAATAAACAAACTTAAAGAGCAATTCACAGTTGATGTAATAACAGGACTATCTGAAGATGAACTGGTGGAGAAAATCAAGGATTATGATGCACTTGTTGTTCGAAGCGGAACCAATGTAACAGAAAAAGTAATCAATGCAGCAGATAACCTGAAGATTGTAGGTAGGGCAGGGGTTGGCGTAGACAACATAGACGTTGATGCTGCAACTAATAAAGGTATCATTGTTGTAAATACCCCTGAAGGTAATATGATATCTGCCGCAGAACATACCATTTCCATGATGATGGCAATGTGCCGCAATATACCTCAGGCGCACGCATCGTTAAAATCCAAAAAGTGGGAACGTAAAAAATTCATGGGGGTTGAAGTAAATGGTAAATATCTTGGAGTTATCGGGCTTGGACGTATCGGCTCATATGTTGCACAAAGAGGACAAGCTCTTCATATGAAAGTACTGGGATATGACCCCTATGTATCACAGGAGCAGGCAGATGAAATGGGAGTAGAACTAACATCTGTAGAAGATATATGCAAACGAGCCGATTTTATAACTGTACACACACCACTTACCAAGGGAACTGAAAATCTTATCAACGCTGATAAATTCGCATTAATGAAAGATGGAGTAAGGGTGCTAAACTGTGCTCGTGGTGGTATTATTAATGAAGATGCACTTGCAGAGGCACTCAGAAGCGGTAAAGTTGCAGGTGCAGCAATTGATGTCTTTGTAGAAGAACCTCCTTTTGAAAGTCCTTTACTCGATTTTGATAATGTGATAACTACTCCTCACCTTGGAGCTTCTACAGAAGAGGCACAGGTAAATGTTGCAGAAGCAGCAGCAGATGAAGTTATATCAGCATTAACAGGTGGACCCGTTAACAATGCAATCAATATACCTACGGTTAAACCCGAAATGATGCCTGCACTCACTCCATATCTAAAACTTGCTGAGACTATGGGCAAATTTGCAGGACAATTAATGACTGGAAACTATAAACGGGTTGAACTGGAATACAGCGGTGATATACTTGATAAAGATATCAAACCGGTAACAGTTGCAGCATTGAAGGGAATACTGGAAAATGCACTTGGTCCAGGTGTTAATTTTGTTAATGCGAATTCACTTGCAAAATCCAGAAAAATCAAGGTAATAGAGAGTAAATCCGAAACAACCAATAAGTTCCCTTCAACTATAACACTGGAACTTACAAGAGGCTCTGACACAAAATCCATTACAGGTACTGTATCTGGTAATGGTAAAATTGGACGGATAATCCAGATAGACGGTTACCACTTTGATATAGTACCAACCGAAAATATGCTGGTTGTTGATCATATGAACCGGCCAAATGTTATAGGTCCTTGTGCTATTATGCTTGGTAAAAATGATATAAACATTTCTGGAATGCAGGTGGGTCAGGTAGGTCTTGGAGAAAAAACAATAATGGTACTTAATGTTGATTCAGAAGTTCCTGAATCAATTCTAAATGAAATGAAGTCCATTGAAGGTATACTGGATGCAAAACCAGTCACACTTTAAAGGGGATGGTTTTTTACCATCTCCATTATATTAACAGGCTTATATGATGAGAAAACGGATTTACCACCGACCACCAGGACTGGAGACACATTTTGAACAACAGTATCGTTATTATTCAGATTTGCAATATCTTCTAAAAATACTTGCAGGTATGACCGGTAAATTCGGTATGTTTGAATCACAGGTTTCTCATAAACAGAAAAACTTTCAACTGAAACGTGAGATAGGTGTTGAAATTGTGACAAATGGGGTGGATTTTGAACCGATAGATAATAAAAATATAAACCGAACACTATCAACTATCGAACCAGAGGGAGCTATAGATTTTAGAATCAATTTGTCTTATAGCTATCTTGATGACAATTACAGCAGGGTACCCTTTAGAAATGATTCATATATTGTACGTGTAGATTTGCGAGATGATTTGTTAACGCTTAAAATAAGTCATCATGAGGGGCCCGGATATACAGAATCAAGAAGAATTGCTGATACAATATTTGATGAAATACGGCGTGGTTCATGTGGATGAGCTAACAAAAGTAGTGGCATCAGTATTCAAGAAAAAATCATCATCTGAATTATCATTGAAAGAATTTGAATTTGCATTATCTTTTGACTTTAAATGGATTTCGCCCGACGAGGCGTCCAGAGTGTCAGATATGGCAATTGAATCAAATATTGTTTATGAACAGGACGGATACATAAACCTTAATATCAATCTTGATAACGTATCTATACCCCATGATTTTAAACCATCAGATGAACTTTTCAAAGAAAAGTCAACAATAGAACAGATTATGGAATATATAACAGTGACAATGAATATTGACAAGCAAAAGGTAGCATCCCTTATAAATGGAAAACAAGAAGAATATTCAGAACTCCTTTACCCGGAAGTTTCGGCAATCCTTGTGGCAAAAGAATTAGGATGTGATATAACTCCTTTTTATCAAAAGATATATAAAAAAATCCTACAATATGATTGAATTCGCATAATCTTTATGTATTAGTAACGTTATTGAAGATTAAAATCCGCTTAAAATAGTATATACTAACTCTATTGACAGGAAGTATATTCTTGCGTAATTGTTTGAATTAACAATGTTCGAACGCAGAATTGCGTGAGTAAGATTTAGTCTTGCGGAGGAACATAAAATGAGTAAAAAATCCCAGAAGAGAGTAGCTAAAAAAACAAATCCAAGAATTTTTGAATTGATTGGGTTACTTAAAGAAACATCGCATACAGAAAATGCACCTATTTGGAAAGACCTTGCTAAAAGGCTCGAAAAGCCGAATAGAACTCATGCAGAAGTAAATCTTAGCAAGATTGATAGAAATACCGATGAAAATGAAATTGTGCTTGTGCCAGGAAAAGTGCTCGGAGCTGGTGACTTGGGTCATGGAGTAACAGTTGCGGCTTTAAAGATTAGCAACACAGCAAAGGACAAAATAGAAAGCGTCGGTGGAAAAATTTTAACCATTGAAGAAATCCTGGAAGAAAATCCAAGCGGGTCTGGTATTAAGATTTTACAGTAAGGTGATGTAGGGTAGGTGTTATAAATGAAAATTATAGATGCAAATGATCTTATCATAGGACGGCTTGCAAGCACAGTTGCAAAAGAATTGTTAGCTGGGGAAGAAATCGCCATTGTTAATGCAGAAAATGCAGTTATATCTGGTTCTAAGGTTAGAACATTAACAGATTATAATGAAAAAAGAGAGATTGGTTCAATCGAACACGGACCGCATTTCCCCAAAAGACCAGACCGTATTATAACAAGGACTGTAAGAGGAATGCTTCCGTACAAACGTGAGAAAGGCAAAAAAGCAATGTCCCGTCTGAAAGTACATGTAGGAGTTCCATCCCAGTTTGAAAATTCAAAGTTTACTACAATTGAAGGTGCAGAATTGAGTAGATTAAGCAGAAACAAATTTGTAAAACTTGGTGAAGTCAGTCGTAGACTGGGTGCAAAATTCTAATATAATAAATTATCAGGAGAATATTAACCATGGCAGATAAAGTAGTAACTTCCTCAGGTAAAAATAAGGCTGCAATAGCACGTGCAACTATTAGTAAGGGTACAGGTAAAGTAAGGGTTAATAAAGTACCCATTGAGATATATGAGCCTAAATTCGGAAGGCTTAAGATGCAGGAAGCCATCAAGTTAGCGGGTGATGTAGTCTCTGAAATGGATATTGATGTAAATGTCCGTGGTGGCGGATTGATGGGACAGGCTAATGCAGTAAGGACTGCAATAGCAAGAGGTATTGTTGACTGGACCAATGATACAAACACCAGAGACACATATATGGCATATGACCGTAACTTGGTTGTAAACAACTCCAGACAAAAAGAGTCCAAGAAATTTGGCGGTCCAGGAGCACGCGCAAAATACCAGAAATCGTACCGATAAATTATTTATTAAGGTGTAAAATATGATTCCAATCAGATGTTTTACCTGTGGTAAAGTAATTGCCAACCAGTGGCACGAATACAAAAATCGTGTAGAAGAAGGAGAAAACTCAGGAGCAGTACTTGATGATCTGGGTATTAAAAGGTATTGCTGCAGAAGAATGTTTTTAACACATGTTGAACTTGTAGATACATTAGCACCATACCAGTAAGGGACCATGAGGTAGCCTGGACTATCCTTCGGCGTTCGGGACACAGCAAAGTACTGTGCGAAATACG
>NZ_JAHENT010000119.1 GCF_018609725.1 Methanohalobium sp.
AGTATTCTGGGCAACCTGGGATGGCATCAATTTATAATTCTCGTTCTCTTTTACTGTGTGATAAGCAGTATTCTTATTGAGATATTTACCGTAGTTGAAGAAATACTGTCTAATCGTATACAATGTGAAATTGTACAGGTTTTTGGACAGCTTGGTCAACCTCTTCAAAGTTTCATACGTCTGCTTATCAGTACGGAGATGATTCTTCTGGGTCAGATACATACATTATACAATCGTTTATCAAAGTACTTATATTTTTTTGACTCTTTATCATACCACGATGCTAAAGACATCGTGGTTTTCTTTACCTTTATAAATCCAGGATTTTATAGAAATGCTTGGTCATAATGATTTTTGATTAGCTTTAGGATATCTATAATATTTGATGAATTTTGCTAATTGGTTTCAGTTTGATAGGTTTCCTACAGTGCCAAATACTAATTATAGCTTTGAATGGTTTCTACTAACATCCAGATAACCAAGTAGATATTTTCCATATATTTCAAAATCATCCAGCCGTCCTTTCAATAAATTTACCAGGAGCGAAGTATCGACTTCTTCTATATGTGTACCAGTGTCCCTCCAACTTACAATATTAGAGAAATCTTTTGCAAAAGCTTCTGGAATTATACCGTTTTTCCGAACAGGTAGACAAGTTCTACATCAGATTGATGTTTGAAAATATCGTGCAGTCTAGTAATAATTTCCTCTGTTAATAGATTATCTTTTCCTTTCATCCCTTTTGAATTTCTGCTGTATCCTCGCTTAACCCTTTCCAGACCACTTTGTATCCTAGATGTTCAAGTACAAGATAATATACCTGTTTGTCGAGTTTGTATTTATCAAAAACATCCACTACATCAGAATATGTTTTTAGATTCTTTATCTGTAAATCGATTTCCTGAATAAGGTTTTTATGAATCAGATAATCACCAAAAATTAAATATTCACTATCATCATTCAGCTGATTTTCCAATTTCTGCTTCAGTGCATTTTTCCATACATTTTCTTTTTCAGCCAGATCATTTATATTGATAATGTTTTTGTCTGGTGGAACATCTATATTTTTTATTCTGTCGTGCTCTTTTTCCAGTTCTTTTTCTTCATAACGCCTTAATATCTGCATAATCTGCTTATACGGTATTTTTTTGCTGTAAAACAGCACATCCGCATTTTTTGCTTTGAAATCGCTTTCTGAACATTTGAGTTTATTGTTGATAAGTAGAATTATGGGAACATCTACTTTGTTGACTTTTTCTATTTTCTTTTTAAGATACTCATGTGTCCAAAACCCGATGATTTCGACATAAACTGTAAGGTTACCTTTTTTTAGTGAAAAATCAGGAATAAATGCATATTTACCTGTTTTTAAAATTGCAGGTTCTCTATACAGACTCCATTCCCGAAAGGAAAATTGTGCAAACTCATATTCAATGGAACTATCAAATTCCGTCTTTTTGTTGTTGCTATAAAGAGGATTTGGAGATTCTTTTATCTGATTTTGTGAAGTTTTCAGACCGAATATGTCATCACTGCTACTTGCAGTAAATTCAAGTACCCGTTTCCCACTATTTGTTTTATGAGATATGTCAGCTCTGATGTACCATGAACGACATTCAAGTATATGCGGAACTAATTTTGCAAATGATTTACCATATCTTTCCGTCATTTTAAAAATGGAAGCAGGTCCATCTATATGAAGATTTACTGTCTCTATACCACTATCAATTTCCTCGTTATTGTTATTACTTACAGGAACTTCATTGAAAGAATACATTAACCTTGAACGAAGTACTGCCTGCAAAACGTTTTTGAAATTACCCTTTATTTTTAAGTCCAAATCAACGGCTTTGAAAAGAAGTGTCTGGATAAGTGATATGTTATACTGCTTTAACAGTTCATCAGATGATATTGGCTGAAAATTTTTGATTATTTTATTTTCATCGATGTCAGCCCATAGATTTTGTTCCAGTTCATCCTTTGAAAGAGAATATTTCTCGGCTACATTGTAAAGTATATTGTCTCTTTCTTCCCTTGATGTTATGATTTTTGAACATTCTTCAAACACTGCCTGTCGAAGTTCTACAGGGTCAATATCAACATTCGATTCAATTCTACATCTTCTCAATAGTATCTGTGTAAGTCCTCTGATCAAACGATAATTCATCTCTTCAAAACCCTGAATTTCCTCCATCAGGTTTCCATAGGTGTTTTCTATATACCTATTAAAAGTTTCAATCAGCATATCTGCCGTTTTGATATGCTCTGAGCTGGCATACACAGGTTTTACATTTCCCCTGTAGGTTTTAGTAACAAGAAGTTCACTGGGAAGCATTTTTGATATTAAAGATTTTTAATTGATGTTACTGTGCAGGTTTTCTTCTTTTTGATGTATTAATTTCTGACGTTTCAGCAGACACAATTTCATAAAGGACTGCTTCTTTTCCTTTTTGTTTTCTCAGAATTCTACCAAGACGCTGGATATATTCCCTTTTACTTCCGGTACCGCTTAATATGACACCTACACTAGCTTCAGGAACATCTATTCCTTCATCAAGTACTTTTGATGTCACTATGGCATTATATGTTCCTGATTTGAATTTTTCAAGTATGAGGTTTCGTTCCCGTGCAGTAGTTTTGTAGGTTATAGAAGGAATCAGAAATTCATCGGATATACGATATACCAGATGATTGTGTTCTGTAAATATAAATACAAAATCATGTATATGTTTTTTAAGGATATCTCTTAATTTTTCAACTTTTGCTGAACTATTAAATGCAATGTCTCTTGCTCGGTTTCTCGCCAGTAAAGCTTTCCGTGCTTCCGGGTCGTTTCCACTTCTTATGACCAGTTTCTGGAAATCACCGGGACTTTTCATGGATATATTTTTCTTTTTTAAATAATCTGTAAATATAGAGTGGTTCCTTTTGTATTCTTTCTTTTCTTCTTCTTTTAATGCAACAGTAATTTTTTCAATCCTGTATGGTGATAAATGTTTGCCTGAAAGACTGGATAACTCCTGCTCAAAAACCTTACCACCAACGAGCCGGTTTAATTCTTTATGAAGCCCATCTTCTCTTTCATAGGTAGCAGTTAAACCCATTCTGTATGGAGCTATAAACATTTCAGCTATTGTCCGGTATCCTTCAGCTGGTAAATGATGCACTTCATCAAAGATAATAAAATTAAATTGGTTACCGATTTTTTCTGCGTGGATATAAGCTGAATCATATGTAGAAACAGTAATAGGCTGGATGTCCTTTTTACCACCGCCAAGTGATCCGATTTCAATTGAGAAGGCTTTGCTAAGGATTGAACACCATTGCTCCATCAGGTCTATCGTTGGAACTACCACGATAACAGGTGTGTTGCAGTATGCAATAGCCTCCAATCCGATGATGGTCTTACCGCTCCCAGTAGGAAGTACTATTACACCCTGATAATTATTTTGAATCCATGAAGAAATAGCATCCTGCTGGTAATCTCTTAATTGTATATCATCATCATACAATTCTTTCAGTTCGGGACACGGAACAGGGTTAGGAACACTGTCATTATATTCAATTGATGATTCTTTCAGGTAATTGATGATATTTTTATAATATAATCCGTTAGCTCTGAAAGTTTTGCTGCGTTCATCCCAATAAGCATAAGGAACGCTTATACTACCGTTAATTTTTACAGTTCCTTGATGATAAGTTAGTTCAGGTATATCAGCTGACATAGTCTTATAACCACTAAATAATCAAATGGTTTTATAGAAAACCTTTACGATATATAAAATCTATTAAAAAACATGAAAACGGTATATGTAACTATAAATTACATGGAAATGTATATTTATGAAGATGGGGCAACAGGGGTTTGTGGAAGCCAACAGTTTCTACAGGCTGTCCGAAAATTACTGATTACTATAATTTCTTCTACAAAAACCTATTAAGTATACAATACGATTATTCTAATATTGTCATACTTATATAAAAATTGCGATAACTTTATATAATATAATTCTACTTAAACCAATAATACACTAAAACAAATAAAAAAATTAAGGTGTAATGATTTATTAAGGATTAGAATATCTAATTAATCAGAGGGAGTTAGGGGCTGTAGCTTTTAGTTCAGTCCAATGATTGAATTAGTTCGATAAGAGTGGGGGATAGTTAATGGTTGAAGTTGAAAGAGAGAGGTATACTGATACCTCCGAACGTGAAAAAATACGTGAAATGATAAAAGCACGTAAGGAAAAAGAAAAGGAAAAATCCTCTGAAACAGAGTCATCAGTTACTAAATGCCCTGAATGTGGAAGCATTAACCTTGAGAAGGATTATGAACGTGCAGAACTTGTTTGTTCAGATTGTGGACTTGTGGTGGATGCAGAATTAGTTGACGAAGGTCCTGAATGGCGAGCATTTGACTCTAATCAGCAGATGAACCGTGCCAGAGTAGGAGCGCCCATGAACTATGCCATTCATGATAAAGGACTGTCCACAGTAATTGACTGGAGAAACCGTGATTCCTATGGTCAATCAATTTCATCTAAAAACAGAGCTCAACTGTATCGATTAAGGAAATGGCAGCGTAGAATCCGTGTAAGCAATGCTACTGAAAGGAATTTGGCTTTTGCTTTATCAGAACTGGACCGTATGGCATCTGCACTTGGTTTACCAAGAACTGTACGTGAAACAGCAGCAGTAGTCTATCGGAAAGCAGTGGATAAGAATTTAATACGTGGAAGAAGTATCGAAGGTGTTGCTGCAGCAGCACTTTATGCTGCATGCCGTCAATGCAGTGTACCAAGAACACTTGATGAGATAGGTGAAGTATCAAGAGTTAGCAGAATAGAGATTGGAAGGACCTATCGTTTCATCTCAAGAGAACTTTCGTTAAAACTCATGCCTACTTCACCAATCGAT
>NZ_JAHENT010000120.1 GCF_018609725.1 Methanohalobium sp.
AGTGCGTCAGACATTTCTCCTTCTTGTTCTGGGACTTGAACTGCAACTCCGTATTTTGCGAGTTCTTCTCGGACTTGTGTGAGCATACCACGGTGGTTTTCTTTGCCACCGCTGGCTGAACTTCCGCTATCTTGTTTGTTTGCGAGTGTTTCTCCGTCATTTGATAATCCGAGTTGTGTGCCATCGGAAGTGTGGATTTGTTCGAATAAGATGTTATTTTGTTCAACAAATTGTTGGAGGTCGTTGTATTTGTATTCGAGTCCCCATGCGTCTAAGATTGGTGTTACATCATCGTAATCAACATATTTTGCTTTATTGTATTCGTCATATTGTTCTACATCTGGGTTGTTGTATAAGACATATCGTTGTGCGATATCGATTGCTCTGCAAACTATCCATCGTTCTCGTTCATTAGAGACAGTATCATTATTATTTTGTGGTGAGTTTTCTCCGACGATAGATGCGGATGAAGCATCGACATTCTTTTGTGGACTACCAATACTACTTACGATAGTATCTCGGATAGTAATAGTTTCTCTCATTGTTCTTCGTGGTGGGTATGCAGCGAAATTGTTAAGTTTTTTTGCAGATTTATCTAAATCATCTTGTGGTTGGATGAATGATTGATATCGTTCTAAGTTTTTGATATTGTTTGGTGTGACTGAACGAATTTCTGTATCTGTAAGATAGTTAGCCATATATCCGTCTTCGGTTTTTAACCCAATCTTAATGATTGTATTCTCGGTTACTTCAGTAACAAGCTCTCTTGGTAATTGGTCTGGGTATTGTGATGCGACGAACATACCGAAGTTGTATGCACGGGCTTTCGAGAAGATATCTCGGATGTTAGACATTTCGTAGTTTGCTTCGTTAATTATTGTGTTAAATTCGTCAATCACGGAGATAACAAATGATTCTGGGCTAGACAGTTCACCTCTCTTCTTTGCTGCGAGCCATAGTTCTCGGACAAATAGCATTCCGAATACTTGTTTGTCTGAAGTTTCTTTCAAGTCAAGGATTAGATTACGGTCTCCACTTACATAATCGTTGAAATCAATATCTGATTCTTTTTGGAAGAACATGTTTCGGAGAGCGTTACGGTCGTTGAACTGTTGCATACGGTTTGAGATTGGGTCGAGTTCATCATCTACTTCGTAGTTCTTAATCTTCTCGAATCCACTTGGAGTCATCTCAAGTTCTTCACTAATGTTATTGATAAATATGTCGAGTGCGTCTTGGTCTGTGATTACAGTAATAAAGTCAGCAATTGTGAACTGTTGGTCGCTCATCATCATTGCACGGGAAATAGCACGGCTTGTTGGTTCCATTCGTGCCCCTGATTGGCTAAACTGTGACAACATCATCGTCACGAAAGTATCAACCTTATCATCAATATATTCTTTTTTCTCTGTTTCTGTTAAGTCGAATAGATTATAGCCAACAACTTCATCTGGACTTGTTGCACCTGGACGGACAACATCTGTTTTTTCGAGTTCATCATCTGGTAGTGTAGCAAGTAAATCTAATACATCGTCTTCTTTTGGTGTCATGAAAACAAAATTATTCCCATAAGTGTTGAATTGAGTGAGGATATTATGAATGTTGGTTGATTTACCGAATCCTGTTTTTCCAAACATTACACCGTGTTGATTCCATTCACTCAAATCATATCCATAAATCTTTAAATTACCAATATTGTCTTGTCCCCATCCAATATAGATGGTTGGGTTAGAGTTAGTTTGTTGTTTATTAATTTCATCTCGTGGGTAACCACCCATAAATGGGTCAATTTGTTCACTCCATTCACCAGAATCGTCTCTTCGTAGCACAATACCACCAATTCGAACTTCTTTTCCGTCAATTACTTGGTGATATTCTTTGGTTGTAAATTTACACGCAAATGGGTTTTGTGATATGTCATCATCTGTTGCAGGCACGACTTCTTCCGTATAACCTGTATTAGAATCTGAAAGCTTGTTGTAAATCCAGTCAAATAGACTTGCCATACTATATAATATTGGTATAAAGGGTTAAAAGTCTTTGGTTATTTGTATACGGTATAAAATAGTAGTAATTATTCGTATTGGATACCTGGTTGTGTGCTGTCTTGGATGAAGTGCATTAAGCCTGCAAGTTCATGGGGTGTTAAGACAGTTGGTCGTCGTCGTTGTAATCGTAGTGAAGCGTATGATTCTGTATCTGTGATACGATTATTGAAATCAATATCTGTATGTCTTCCAACGATTTTTGCTCCTTCTGTTGTCATCCATGCGTTATTGTTTTGTTGGATACCAACTAATTGTTGGTTTGTGTTAATTTCTGTGTTTTGTGTTCGGTATACTTCTTCAACTGTTGAGACAACTTCATTTGTGTAGTCGAGTAATTGCGTTTCGTCTTCACCGAGGGCAATGAGGCGAATTTTTGTAAGATATCCTTTAGAGTTTCCTTTATTCTTTACAGCGTCTGCAAGTGTATCATCGTCCACGAATAATTCAGCATATTCGTCAATACTGATACCGTTTCGAAGTAATAGTGGAGCAGTTACCATATCAAAAGGTCCACCGAAAGTGTTTATGATACCACTTTTAAATTGGTCTAAAGTTGACCCATCTGAATTAAATGTAAGTGCTTTAATGTAGTCTAACATTCCGTTTAATGTTCGTTTCATTCCGTTCCATTCGGCTTGTAATATGGTTGTGATTAAAATTGGTAATGGTCGGCGTTGTTTCCATTTGCTGTCTGCGATTGGTTGTGCGATGACTTGGTATTTATATGAGATGTTGTGTGATTGCCCCGCCATTTCATTTAATATTTCATCTAATGGGTCACGACCTTCAATATTATTATGCGTTGCAATTGGATGATACATGTCTTTATTGAGTTGGAAATCGATTACTGTCATATATTTTCCACTTTCGATTTCTAACATTTTTGTTTCAACATTTTCCATTCGTCCTGATTCTTCGTTAAATGTTATGAATCGTTGTCGTGTTTGTTCAGATTTTACAGTGTCTGAAATAAAGTTAAATGTTGTTCTATCATTTTCGTGATTCATTTCGAATCCAATTGTATGTCCGCTTTGGTGATGTTTGTTTAAGAACAGTTCCATTTCGTTCATCGTATTTGAAGCATTTCGAGACGGTCGTAATGCTCGAATATCTACTCTATCGATATATTGAAGCGGTTGTAGGAGTTTTCCGATATCTTTATTATCGAGTTGAAATGAGTTCATTATATATGTTATAACTTTGAAGGGTTAAAAACTTTCGGGGTATAATATGAATGCTTGGTAGTTTCAGGTATTTATTCTAAGTTTCTATAATTGAATTGCTGTATTTGTCGAATAAATAAGGGTTTTAGAGCGATAGTAATGTAAGATAGAGTGTAATTGCAATAATATAATCAAAGCCGAATATACGGACTTCTGCGAGGAATTGTAATGGTGGGATGATAAGATAATAACTAAGTCCGACTTGTGCGTTTTTACTATTGTCTTTGATATTGTTTATATCTTGAATGCTTGGGATTGCTTTTGCATAGAAGCAAATAATCATCCATGCTAATAGTATAGTAGTAAGAGTTGTTTGTGGTTTTATAACTACGAATAGGGATGTGGCAACTAAAGTATTAAAGAATAATGGTGCGATATTAATTAAGAGTTCTTTTTGATAACTAGTAGTATTTTCATATGTGAAATACCCAAATACTAGTTCTGATTCTGATTCAGATTTTGGTAAAGTAAATAATTTCCATTCATATATTTCTAATCCTAACAATTTACATGCGATATAGTGAGAGAATTCGTGAGAAACGATGCCGATAATACTAACTAATTCTTTTAGTTTATAAAATAGTAAAAATGTGTCTGATAAATATTTTGTATTAACGGTTTCAGCTGCTGTTCCAAAGGATATTTTACTCATAGTATATCACTTCTTGAATAGGTCTGTAATTGAAGTGTCGTTTGGGTCTTCAATACTGTAGTTTGATTTCATTTTATTAGTTGTTTCAGTTAATTCACCGTTAACTTTAGTTTGATAGTAGTATCGGTAGATTGTGTATAGTGCCATAATGAAGAATGGGCTGTATACTGCACCAAGAAACACAATATTTGAGAATACTTCTCTGAATAAGATAGCTATAATTGCGTAGAGTGTTGTTGTATTTACTAGCCAAATCCAAAGCACTGGATAATAGTATGTCCCTGTAACATCATCTGTTTCATAAAGTGTAAACAGTTCTTGAATATGAGAACTATCAAGTTTTGGAGTTGTTTTATTGTTCGAGTTTGGATTAATGACTACATCATCATAATCTATTGCAATATTACTTGCTTTGGCAGTAATTGAACGAGCAATAATTGTAGATTTATCTGAGTTGACAATTTTGATAAATTCTCTTGGTGTGATAAGTAGTAATCCAAATGAGAGGATGAATGTCACCATAATATATGGGTTCGTTGGTGCAATATTTGTATAGTTTAGTGTGTTTGTAATTGTAACACTTGTCCACACAGCGGTTGAACTAATAAGTGTGAAAATGAAGAAGAAATATGGGATTGTGATAGGTCCAACTGAGTAACCTGTATAATACGATGGTTGGAAGTATTGTGGTGGTGTATAGTATTCTAATAAGGTATAAACACCAATAAGTGGTAACAATCCAATAAAAACAATTACTGGATAAGTAATGAGTAGTGAATAGGCTATATTACTATATTCTCCGATAAGTGAAGTGTAAAATCTAAATCCAGACGGTGTGGTAACTGCTCCATAGCCAATCAGTCCGATACTGAGGACGATGAATGCAGTTAGAATTTTTCGGAAGTTATTCTTGAAAAATAGGCTTGGTGTGTTGTTTGCGACAATCTTTTCGAATCCTTTTACACTATACTTTGTCCTATCTGAGATACTATCAGTATTTGTTTGTGTTGTTGCAACGGCTTCATCGGTTGTTTCTGTTTTATTATAACAGTCTTGACAAACTGGAGTAAGATTATCTGGAAAAATTGCATCTTCTTTTGAATCATACTCATCAACAGGGTTTTTTAATACTAATACCAGTTGTTCATCACCATTTACACCACCTACTGTGCCACATTTACTACATTTATAGTCGTGTTCGTCTAATGTAATTGCAGATGCTTTTTGAAGGGTGTCGAGTTTTACTGAAGAAAGAGAGACAGCATATTCTGAGAGTGTATTGTTAATTGCTTTTTTCTCAATTTCAGTAATTTTTGGGTCTGACATATAGTAAGTATTATCGTGTAGTGTTAAAAATGTTGGGGTTATCATCGTGTTGTAATTGTGTTGTTTTGTTTAATAACTGTGTATTCTCCGTCTTTTAGTGAAATTACGATAGAATCTCCATCTCGTGTAAGTGAAATTACATTTGGTTCTTGTTCTATTGTATTAAATTCAGAGAGATTAGCATCTGTCTCAATTTTGATTGAACCGTTTTGTATTGTTTTTTGTTGTTGTTTAGTTGACTCGCCACGGATATTAAATACATATCTTTGTTGTTGATTTATATTGATATCTGCATCTGTATTCTGAAGTAAAATAACTTCATCATCTATAATGTTAATAGATTTAATTTGTGGTTGTGTATTTGATTTGTTTTGGTATAGCATGCTGTGAACATATGTGTATCTCATTGTGTCAGCATAATTATATTTTTTAATTATTTTGATTGAGTTTGTAGTATATGTATATGATTGCATTCCTGAATTATTTTCGTATGTTAGTGATGCGGTTTTATTACTATTTGTAACTTTGTATCCATAGTTATTTAGTTGTGCTTGTAATATGAACGGATATTGTATTTTTGAGTTGAAAGTTGTTTGCTGGCTAACATTTGTCGTAGTTACAAGGTTTGTTTTAGCGTCTAGGTCTAACATAGAGAGTTCAAAATCATCATAATGAGCAAACTCTTCATTTTCTGCTTGTATCTTAGAATCTTCTACATAGAATCCTGCTGCAATCACTAAAATTGCAACTAAAAGAACTACACCGATGACGACAGTTTGACCGTGATTGCTATTGTGTTTATTTACTATGTGAACCATATATACTTGTGTAATTGTATTCTATCCCTTTAACTATTAGGGTATACTTGTTTTAGTCTGGTTGAGTAGCGTTTCGTTTTTATATTGGAAGGAATCCACTGATGTATAATTCTCCGATGCCAAGTATACTAGCAGTTAACCCAATATACAATATAGCATATTTGATACCTGATAATATATCTCCTGTTTTTAATTGTCCTGACAAGAATCCAATCGTTATTGATAGATTGAATAGGGTTGACATAATTATTGCTTTGAAGAATGGCACATCAAACCCACCACTTCCGAACCCGAGTGATGTTCCACTTTCTTGACTTGGGATTGCGGATTGCATAATTGGCAAGAAATAATATAGAATTAGCATTAATACAC
>NZ_JAHENT010000121.1 GCF_018609725.1 Methanohalobium sp.
ATATCTGATAAACCACCTGTAGAAGCAACCAGAGACCTACCAGACAAGGCATACATCGGCAATGAATTCACTGTAACCATCGATGTATCTGAAGAAGCACAGAATGGTACTGTTACCGAAATGATACCTGAAGGATTTGAATGTGTCAGTACACCAGCAGAAGCTGTAGATATATCCGATGACTGCACAGTAACATTCAACCTTAGTGAAACCACAAGCTTTGAGTACACACTGAGGGCACCAATGGATGTCAGACCATGTGATGGATCACAGTCCTACATGTTCGATGGTGAAGTATCCAACAGTGACACTGCAACTGTCGATGGAGACACGGAACTTGATGTAATGCATCCAGATGGAATGGTACTGTATCCAGGCATGCAGAACATGGTATCTGTACCCTACGCATTGGACAACTCATCAGTAGACCATGTGTTTGGTGATGTCAATTACACAGCAGTATCCTACTGGAATGCAAGTGCAGGAATGTGGCAGTCTGCATCTGAACTTGAACCACTCAAAGCCTACCAGGTAATAGTACCAAGCGACTACGAAGGTACACAGATTATAAAAGATAAGTTCGAATCATCTGAAAGCCTTGTAGCACCAGCCAGCATGTCAGTTGAAGCAGGCAACACCTATGCGGTAGGATACACAGGAACACAGGACTGCCGTTCAATAGCCGATACACTCAACCCATCCATAGAAAACAAATATGGAATTGTTACAGGTCCCTACATAAACGGAGCACCTGTATTCAGTACCACCGACTATGACATGAAAATGAGCCAGTACTACGGTTACTGGGTCTCTGTAAATGAAGATGGAACATTGAACGGATTCGGCTATTCAACAGAATAAACAAAAAACAATGATGGGTTCTAAAACCCATTTTTTATTATTTCCAAGGAGATTAAAAAAGGGGGATAATATTGAAAATTATCAAATCATTAACAATAGCATTAGTATTGCTGTTATCATTGGTATCATTTACAGTTGCTGCCGAGCAGCCGCCAGAACCACCATTGATTGTAAAGGGTGAAGTGGAGATAAATGGTGAACCGGCACCAGAAGGAACACAGATAACAGCAAAATTGAATGGTGAATTAATCGCCAAATCAACAGTAGAAAAACCGGGAGAATATGAACTCCACCTTCTTAAAAAGGATGACTATACCGGTATAACATTTACAGTTGATGGAACAGAATCACAACCTGATTCAGAAATAGCAGATAAATTAAACAATGCAGACCCAACCAAAGCTACCTATCTGGATCTTTCAGTAACACAGTCAAATACCAATAACCAAGAAGAAACACAGGTAAGTGTACCTAACTCTAACAGCGGTAGTGGCGGTGGTGGATTCGCAAGCCCATCCGGCAGTGACAGCAGTACAACAAACCAGGATGATGATAATACTGCCAGTACGGGAGACTCAGAAACAAGAGAAACTACTGCAGGCGACAACAATCCTGATGCTGATGCAAGCACAGGAACAAACGACGCATCTGAATCACAGGAATCAACAGCATCAGAACCTGAGGAAACATCAAATATTTCACTGATGGTAGTAGGAGCCATTATAATAGTAGGTATTATTGCAGCAGTAGGGTATAAGATGAAGAAGTAACTGAAAAGTGGGGGATAGAACCTAATCAAAAATTGAAAAGATGAATTTCCCCTACTTAACTCTTATAATGGCTAAATATGATGGTTTCAAGAACTTTAAACAGGAGTTAGCAGGAATGTCCAGTTAAAAGAAGAGTTTGGGATAATTAAAGAGTAGGGGATGTGGTACTATAAAAAGAAGAAGTAGAATCGATATCAGTGAGGAAATATTAAATGCTGCAATAGAGGGAGCAAAAAAGACACACCTTGTATACAGTGCAAATCTCAATTTTGATATTATCAACAAATATCTCGACATGCTGGAAGAAAAGGGTCTGATTGAAAAAGAGGGCAACCTTTACGTTACAACCGAAAAAGGTAAAAAATTCCAGGAACTAGCAAGAGATTTGAAGTTATAACACTGTATATATAATTATATTAACCAAATATATTATTGTTCTTACTACTTATACTACTAACCATTTATTATCTACTTTATAACTTTCAAACTCTTTTTTTTCTTTTGCTTTATTGAATATAAGTTTTGAGCTTTGTTTTGATGTATCTAACATACTTAACATTATTTCTTAACCTTATTAATAATTTAAAAAATTGAATAGGGGGTAGTAAAAACTTTAAGGTTTTTAGGGGGTATATCAATGAAAAAAATTTGTATAAAAACTGCGATAGCTATACAATTAATTATACTGTTATCATTGGTGTCATTTACAGTTGCTGCTGAGCAGCCGCCAGAACCACCATTGGTAGTAAAGGGTGATGTAGAGATAAACGATGAACCGGCACCAGAAGGAACACAGATAACAGCAAAATTAGATGGTGAATTAATCGCTAAATCAACTGTTGAAAAAGCAGGAAAATATGAACTTCATCTTCTTAAAAAGGATGATTATACCGGTATAAAATTTAATGTTGCAGGGATAGAGTATAATCCAGACTCTGATACAATCACAAATCTTAACGATACCGATCCTACAAAGGCAGTATATGTGAATCTTTCAGTAGAACAACCACCAGTTACGGTTAAAGGTAATGTGGAGATTAATGGGAATCCAGCTCCAGTTGGTACCAAAATTTTAGCAAATCTTAATGATAGTTTGATTGGAAATTCAACTGTTAAAACACCGGGAGATTATGAACTTCAACTTTTAAACAAAGATAATTATGAAGGCATTATATTCAATGTCAGTGGTACAACTACACAACTGAATACTAAAAGTTTTGAAAACCTTAACAATGCAAGTCCTGGTAGTACAATTAATATCAATCTTTCAGTAATATCAGGAGAACCATCGGCAGAACGAAATCTTCCGGATGAAGTTGTAATCGATGAAGAGTTCAATGCTACTGTTAACGTTACAGGAGTAAGAAATACAAGTGTTACTGAAACGGTACCTGACGGTTTCAAATATGTTGGCTCAACAATCTCGGAAGCAAACGTAGTGCAAAATGAAAACAAAATTACATTCGAACTTGAAAAACCTACAAGTTTCAAATATACTCTTAAAGCACCAATGACTATTGAACCATACACAAAAGACAACTGCAAATTCAATGGAATACTGAACGATGGTGAGACAAAGCAGTATCAGGTTTGCGGAGATGCAGAACTTGACATGATACACCCTGATGGGATTGTGTTGTATCCAGGTGCTCGGAATATGGTATCTGTACCATATGCTCTGAATAATTCTTCAGTAGACCATGTGTTCAGTGATGTTGACTACACAGCTGTATCCTATTGGAATGCAAGTGCAGGAATGTGGGAACCAGCATCTGAACTTGAACCACTCAGAGCTTATCAGGTAGTAGTATCTGATGATTGCGAAGGTGTACAGGTAATATCCGAATCAAGATTAAAACCATCAGATAAATTAGTACCGCCAGCTAGCATGACAGTAGAGGCGGGAAATACCTATGCATTAGGTTATACCGGAACGCAGGACAAACGCACCATAGCAGAGACACTCAATCCATCCATTGAAGGTAAATATGAAACAGTAACAGGTCCGTATATAAACGGTACGCCTTTATATGATACTGTTAATTATGATTACAAAATGAGTAAGTGCTATGGATTCTGGGTGAACATAAAAGAAAATGGAACGTTACATGGATTCGGATATTCTACAAATTAAAAGATGGGTCAGTTTTGACCCAATTAATTTTAATTGGATATTAAGATATTAAATATTTC
>NZ_JAHENT010000122.1 GCF_018609725.1 Methanohalobium sp.
TATGAAGGACCAGATCCTCAATTAGATCACATTGAAGGACAGCGACAAGTAATTAGTTTGAGAGATGTGTATAGGCATCGGTTTGATCACAGACTTTCCACATGTGAAACGGTCTATGATTGGCGTATCAGAACATGGGAATCTGGATCGCATGAGATACTTGAGGTGACTGCTTACTTTAATATTTCAGATTTTCCTAAAGTTGGAGATGATAGAGATTTTGTATTTGGAAGTATGGTGGATAAGTTGGGCTGGAAACAAATTGAATTATCCAATATACAAGCTCCCGTTTTTTCAAATACAATGGAACAGACAATGGAAATCTATAGTGATTTTGCTGTCTGTGAGCGTCCCGGTGTTGTTGCTTTAGCGTTTTCCACTGAAGGTGATTTCTATTTTGAAGTAGGATCAGATGGACGAGTTGAAAAATTTATTCCTTTAGAGAAATGGCATGTTTGGCCTTCCAGACGTACTTTTGTGTATGATTTTGGAGTTACGGACCTAAGAGATGGTTTTTGTGATCCTACTAGTTTGTTTGTTACTGATAAAGAGTACTCATATGAAATTCCATTTGATATGTTGGAATGTTTTAGAGTGTATGAAAAAGTTTATATTCGTGACGAGACATGGATTTATGATCGTATTTCAGGAAATGTAATTCTGGTACAAGATCAAGTGGGTGTGACAGAAGAAATTGTAGTTCATGCTAATCTTATTGTTAGTGTTTATGATTCTACAATAGGAATGGATGTTGGACATCTGACTATTGAAGATTAGCTGCTAAATAGGTTTTTGGATAAATTATGTCGAGTCATTTTTACATTAAACACAGATTAGTAGGTGGTACAGAGCATTCATTAGATGCTTTGAATACCTTTGAGTTAAAACACGGAGATGTTGCTCTTACTGTATCTGAGGGATACGTATTTTTCCACAGATTTTCAACAAAAAGTCAAGCAGATCATAATCCTCCATCTGTAGTAAAACCAAGAAATAATAATTACAAAAGGAGATGGCTTCTTACTGATTATTTAGTTGGAAACTATGACCAAGTAAGAAGTATGTTTAAAGGGTTCTCTTTTTTTGGAGAACCAAGCCCTCCTGATACAAGCTCTCCATACTTTTATATATGGCAATCAGATGGAAAACAAACAAATTTAGGATTTGATGGGGATGTTTTTGCAAAGATTAGGAACAGGAAGGGTGTTGTCCAGCAAGTAATGCTTGCTGATTTTAGTGAGATGGAAATTGTGTCGGATATTAAGAATACTTTTGACACTGAAGATGTCAGTGAAAGACGGAAAATTCACATTAGAGATAAGGCTAAACTTGAAAACCCATCTAACAACGTCAAAACTTTGTTTGGAATTGCTCAGGAAGATCTTGAGGTAGGTGACCTAGGCATTGCTTTTGATAGCTCTTCCATAGCCTTTTATTTTGCATCCAGCCGTGGTTATGAAGAAAACTTTCCGTATGTTTTCTATCCTTACAGTAGGTACTCGCCCATAACGGAACCAAAGAGACAGATGTGTTGGGTTTTGTCCGGTGTTGTTGGTGATCTCATTTTTCGTGATGGACCATATTACGGTAATTCTGGTGTGCCTCTCGATAAAGAACCCCCAAACCCTCCTAATGGTTCGTATGTAATGTGGGTTGATGATGGAAGCAGTAGGCTTGGTCAGAGAGGTGATGTTCATTTAAAAGTAACAAACACTAAAGGAAGTACTAAATACGAGAGAATCGTAGATTTTAGTAGGATTGAAGGATACCCAGTGCTAGAAGATCTTCATATATCAGTTAAAGATGGACTAATGGCTATTATTGAAACTGTTGATGAAGACAAAGAAAATCCTAGTTTAGATTTTGGGTATTCTTCAGATGGAATTGTTGTAGGAAAATATTCAGTTGTTTCTGATGAAAATGGCAGTATTTCTTATTCTTTTGAACTTGGAATGGAAAAGCATTTAAAAGTGGAAGAATACGGTGATGGAGCAGACGGTATTGTTTATTTAGAAAAAACAAAGTATATTTTAGTGCATGAGACTCATTTATTAAATGTTCCTATAAAAGATGTTGTCAATGTTACAGCTTATTATGATAAAAGTGTAAGTGAAGATGTGGCGGGTCTGGATAGAGATAAAGTGTATGTCTATATAAATTTGGAAGAATTGGTAACAGTCAATGATCTGTTCACATCAGAAGCACAAGTCAAGGCAAGAGATAGGATTTTTTATAGAGAGAAGCCGATAAAGGTTGTTTTGGACTTTGCCGCTGCTTCTGATATAATCTCTTATAGGAAATCAGAGACAATCACACAGGCTTTTGGAACAGATTCTTTGAATATTTGGAACAGCTTTCAAGTTCAAGAAGAAGTAGAAATACCTACTGAATTAGCATGGAATTCAGAAGTTTACTTTTATATTGAAGATATAATTTCCAAAAGTTTGGGCTACAATTTTTCCATCAGTGAAGAGGCAGCACCTACAGTAGATAAGCCGGACATAACAGTTGATTTTAGCACAGGAACAACCACTCCCACATTTTATGGAAGCTCTTTTGAAGTTTCAGGGGATGATACGAGTAACTATACTCATATTGCTTCTGATTGGAAAGTATTGGATGAAAACGGTGGGCTTATTTTCAAGAGTCTCGATGATACTTCCAATCTTACGGAGCTGCAAATGCCTTCATCTACATTATTTGAAGGCAATACATATGTAGTCTATTTGAGATATGAGGAACAAGATCTTGGAAAAGGATCTTGGGGAAGAAAATGGTTTGAAGTTTAGCAAAAGGAGAAAAGTATGAGTTCCAGAATTGAACCTACTGATCTTACTAATGGCAGTTGGCTTGAGGATTATTATGATATTTCCAATCTCACTGAGGATGGAAGTAATAATCTTGTATTGGATACCGATGGGAGTGGTGATTATTATTCTAGTGGTTATCGCATCTCCAAAGCACTAGATATTAGTTATGTGGATGAAGTTGATCTTTCCAATATCTTGTGGTCGCTGAACACTGACACGGACACTGCTGTCAAAATTCTTACTCAGATAAATGATAGTTATGAAGGACCTGAATCTGCCAGTACAACTATTTACTCTGGTAGTTCTGACAATGAAGTTCACAAAATAGACCCAGATGGTAATAATGTTTGGAAATATACTGAACATACTCATCGTGTTATTGCTGTAGCAGTAGACAGTGATGGATATGTTTACTCTGGTAGTTATGACAATGAACTCCACAAGATAGACTCTAGTGGTAATAATGTATGGAAATATACAGAGCATACTAATACTGTTTATGCTGTAGCAGTAGACAATAATGGATACGTTTACTCTGGTAGTTATGACAATGAAGTCCACAAAATAGACTCTAGTGGTAATAATGTTTGGAAATATACTGGGCATGCTGGTACTGTTTATGCTGTAGCAGTAGATAGTAATGGATATGTTTACTCTAGTAGTTATGACAATGAACTTCACAAAATAGATTCAAGTGGTAATAATGTATGGAAATACACAGATTATGCTAGTAGTGTTGTTGCTGTAGCAGTGGACAGTGATGGTTACGTTTACTCTGGTGGTTGGGGCAATGAAGTCCACAAGATAGATTCAAGTGGTAATAATGTTTGGAAATACACTGAACATTTTGATTATGTTAATGTTATAGCAGTAGATAGTAATGGATATGTTTACTCTGGTAGTCGAGACAATGAAGTCCACAAAATAGACTCTAGTGGCAACAATGTTTGGAAATATACA
>NZ_JAHENT010000123.1 GCF_018609725.1 Methanohalobium sp.
TCATAGTCTGCTGTGCGACCTGTGAAGGCAGCATATTGTAATTCTCATTTTCTTTTACTACTTCTGCTGTACAATAGGGACGTAAGCAAAAAAACAATTACAGAATATATACGCAATCAAGGATGACTTGAAAATTAGACGCTTACATACCCGTGTTTCATTTCAAAGAAATGAAACTCGCATTAAATCTACGATTTGATGCGATGCTAAAGATATAAGGGTTTTCTACCTTTAATTTTTATAAAAAAAGTATGAACTTGTGTACAGTTTAACTTTTTTAGAACATTGTATCAACCATTGTTTGAATCTGAATCAGACTGGATATACATCCTCGCATTCTGGTCATAGAACTGCATGTCTTTTTTGGATGTAGTAGGTTTTGTCCTTGCAATGGCTTTTTCAAAATGTGACCAGTTAATTTTTATTCTATTTGCAATATCCTTTGCTTCGGATTTGCTGAGTCTTGGTTTTATAACTTCACGAAGTGCAAGCAGAGCTGCTTCTCTACAGATAGCTTCTATATCCGCTCCTGAATAACCTTCTGTTATATTTGCAAGTTTTTCAATGTTCACGTTATCTGCAAGTGGTTTGCCTTCAAGATGTATGTTAAATATCATTTTTCTGCTCTCTTTTTCAGGAATACTTACATAAACCATCCTGTCGAAACGTCCTGGACGCAGAAGGGCGGGGTCAACTATATCCAATCGGTTTGTGGCGGCTATAACAACCACATCTTTGAGTTCTTCTATGCCGTCCATTTCTGTAAGTATCTGGCTTACCACACGTTCTGTAACATTGGAATCGTTACTTTTTCCGCGACGGGGTGCAATAGAATCGATTTCATCAATGAAAATTACTGTAGGTGCTGCCTGTTTAGCTTTTCTAAATGTCTCTCTTATAGCACGTTCTGACTCTCCTACATACTTACTCAAAAGCTCCGGACCTTTTATACTTATAAAATTAGCCTCACTTTCACCGGAGACGGCTTTTGCAAGCATGGTTTTTCCTGTACCAGGGGGACCATAGAGTATAACTCCTCTTGGAGGGGTTGTATTCACCGCTTTAAACAAATCAGGGTATTTTAGAGGCCATTCAACAGCTTCTGAAAGTTCCTGTTTAGCATTATCCAGACCCCCTATATCATCCCAGTTGATATGTGCTACCTCTACAACCACTTCCCGCATGGCAGAAGGTTCAATATTTTTAAGGGCTTCATAAAAATCGTTTTTTGCAACTTTTAAGCTATCCAGTATATCCGGTGGTATTTCTTCTTCGATTTTAATATGCGGCATTATTTTTCTCAAAGCTCTCATTGCCGCTTCTTTGCAGAGTGATGCAAGGTCTGCCCCAACAAAACCATGTGTAATATCTGCCATTTCATCAAGGACAACATCATTATCAAACGGCATTCCTCTGGTATGTACCTTTAAAATTTCCAGTCTTGCATCTCTGTCAGGTATTTCTATCTCTATTTCCCGGTCGAACCTTCCGCCACGTCTTAAAGCTTCATCCACTGAACTTGGGCGATTAGTTGCTGCAATAACTATTACTTCTCCTCTGGATTTGAGCCCGTCCATTAGTGAGAGAAGTTGTGCTACAATCCTTTGTTCCACTTCCCCGGAAACCTCTCCACGTTTTGGTGCAATGGAATCAATTTCATCGATAAAGATTATAGATGGAGCATCATTTTCTGCCTCTTCAAATATCTCACGCAATTTCTCCTCACTTTCTCCATAGTATTTGGACATTATTTCAGGTCCGCTGAGGGATATAAAATTCGCATCTGTTTCATAGGCGACAGCTTTTGCAATCAGAGTTTTACCAGTTCCTGATGGACCGTAAACCATTACACCTTTTGGAGGTTCAATCCCAAGTTTTTGGAATAATTCAGGATGTCTTAGCGGAAGCTCTATCATTTCCCTTACAAGACCGATTTCGCGTTTGAGGCCACCGATATCTTCATAGGTCATCCTTTCGGTAGTTTTACCTTCACTGTCAACGGATTCATCTTTTAATCTGATAGATGTATCATTAGAAACGACGGCAGGACCGGCAGGTTTGATGGAAACTACTACAAAGTATAGTGGTTCATTAACAGTTTCCACTCTGACCCATTCACCACGTGTGACAGGTCTGCCCTCAAGCATACGTGAAAGATATTGTGCTCCTTTGACAAAATGAACAGGTTTTGCAGGTGCAAGTGTAACTTTATCTGCGGTTTTAGCCTGTATTTTACTGACTACAGCTATGTCGTCAATACCTACACTTGTATTGCTTCTTGTATTACCATCTATTCTGATGACATCTTTTGCTGTATCGTTTTCATAAAGGGGCTGGATAACTGCATATCCCTGTTTTTTGCTTCTGATTTCTATAACATCCCCACTGACTGCGCCGAGTTTCTGCATTGCTTCTCTGTCCACCCTGGCGATACCCTTCCCCACATCTTTATGATAAGCTCTGGCAACATGAACTGTTATATTTTCGTTCATTTTTTGACTACCTGTTTATGCATTCTGTGTTATTGGGAGGTGTAACTATCTATATAATAAACCTTTTTCATCTTTAAGGTCTTTTCAGATAAACCAGACTGAACAGATTATTTTTAAAAATAATTACAAAAAGTACAAGTAATAATTTTACAGTTCAGCTTTGACATTTGTCACAAGTTCTTCCTGTACAACAGCGTTCCGGTCGCCACCACACACAATACCTCTAACCCCGATAATATCCGGTTTTATCCTTTTAAGTGGCTCAAGGTCATTGAATTTTATAGAACCAGCAAGAGCGGTCTCAAGACCATAACTGTGTGCCAAATCCACAAATTCTGATAATGTATTTTCCGACATGAAATAAAAAGTAGATTTACCATCTTTATGACCTGTATCCATCATAACAAGGTCTACTCCTGCATTTGCACCGATTTCTGGAAGTTTCATCGGAGATATGGAGTTTATACGCTGATAATCAGAGTATCCACAGGCTACGACCTTTTTATTACTGTCATAACTTTTTACTGAATTTGTTATGTTTTCCAGCATATCATATGCTTGTTCTTCTGTCTGGATATCATAAAGTCCTACCTTTATATATTCAGCACCTGAAGATGCAGCACCATAGGCAGCAAGAGACGCAGTTCCAGGTTTATAATTGAAATCACCAATGGTTGCACTGATAGGTTTTTTTGAATCGATGGAATCCTTTACTTCTTTTATAACCCAGGGGAAGTTAGCGCCAAGTGAACCCTCTTTTGGATTTTTAACATCGATTATATCAGCACCACCATTACAGGCAGAAACCGCTTCTTCTGTATTGATTGGACTAACTAATAATTTCATAATTGACCCTCTTTTTTATATTAGGAACAAATGTATTAATTAAATATGTTTCGAATGATATTTGTACTGGATATATATAATCGTAATGTAGTACATGCAAAAGGTGGAGATCGCAAACATTACCATCTGATACATCAAACCAGTGAGATTTGTAACAGTTCCAATCCGATTGAAATTATAGAAACCATAAGACCCAAAGAAGTTTATGCAGCGGATATGAATATACTGCAGGGAACTGGTAGTTTTGATACAAATTATGATGTTATCAGTTCAATATCAGAAAAGACCAGTACAATGGTCGATATGGGTATAACATCATTTAAAGATATATCAGAGGCGTTATCCATCGCGGATAAAATCGTTCTGGGAACTGAAACCGCATCAATGGATGTTATATCTAAAGCCGCATACAATTATCCGGGTCGTATAAATGTCAGCATTGATAAAAAGGATGATAAAATTCTAAAAACTGACCCTGATATACCCGATAATCCTTTTGATATTATTAAAATTTTAAATAATGTTGATATACAGGATGTTATTGTTCTTGATATGGACAGTGTAGGCACTTCAAGTGGTGTGGATTCAGAATTTTTAAGTAATGCTGTATCCTGTTCAAAACATGATATTCTTCTTGGCGGCGGTGTCAGGGATATAGATGACATCGAAACCCTTAAAAACACCGGTGTAAAGGGTGCACTTGTAGCCACAGCATTACATAACAGGTCAATCCCTGTAGAGATGGTAAGGTGAAAATATGGAAAATGATGATGCAATAGATGAAATAGATGAAGGAGAAGGATTTAAAGAAATCAAAATGGGTGGTGGATGGTATCTGACCATTGCCCTTGCAACGAGTGAAAAATACGATAAGGAATATGTAGAGATAGCAAAAGAAAGAAGCGGGCAGAAAAAAGGTCGTTTCAATTTGAATCCAAGATATGTCAGGGAACTTGGAGAAGCTCTAATCAAGTTTGCCGATGATAACGACTTATAATCTCATATATAAGATGTGATTATATCCACCACATCTTTTTCCACTTCTTCTATTGGCTGGTTTGAATTCACAACAACAAACCTTTCAGAGTCATCTTTCATAAGTCTTTGATAGTTATCATATACCTGTTGTAAAAACTCCATCTTCTCAAATTTGGTTTGTTCTCCCCTATTGCCGCACCGCTCAATAGCAAACTCAGGATCAATGTCAAGGAAAATGGTAAGGTTTGGTATAATAGTCCAGCCATTATGGATTTTTTGAACCCATTTTATCGGGTCTTCAAACTTTTCTGAAAGAGTAACACCCTGATAGGCACATCTGCTGTCCAGATACCTGTCAGAAATAACATTTTTACCGTCCTCAAGAGAGGGATATATTGTCTTTGATATGTGTTCGGCATGATCGGATGTGAACAGGAAAAATTCTGCAATCTGGTCGGTATCCGAATGTATTGCCTGTTCCACTGCTTTTCCAATCCAGTTTTTTGTTGGTTCTCTTGTAAATACTACATTAGAAAGTGATGGATGATTCATTAGCCGCTCTTTAATGGTGGATTTACCTGAACCATCAATACCTTCAAGTGTAATCAATTTGCCTTTCATTGCCAGATACCATTTCAATCATTATATTTTTATAAAGGTTGAGAAAAACCCAATCTATTTAGCATCGGGATATAGAACAAATGATCGAAAAACTATAAGTGTTTTGCTAAACGATTGTATGATGCATGTACCTGACCCAGAAGAACCATCTCCGTATTGATAAGCAGACTTATGAAACCTTGAAGAGGTTAACCAAACTGTCCAAGAAACTGTACAATTATACATTGTACACAATCAGACAGTATTTCTTCAATAACAGGAGGTACCTAAACCGAGAATCAGCTTATCATATAATCAAAGAAAATGGCAACTATAAGCTTCTGCCCTCGCACTAGTAAAACTGATGCACTGGTACTTGAACCCATCAGGAAACATAAAAAATATTTCGGTAAAAGAACGAAAAGAGGAATCTTCCAATCTTCTACAGGTAGATTAATCAATGCCGATATAAACGGAGCATTGAACATCTTGAGGAAGGTAATCTTCGATTCCCTTGAAATGATAATCGATAGCGTGGATGTGAACTCTCCAGAGAAAATAAGGCTTTCAAGGTAAACTTCTTCCGAAGCCGCTGAGTCTTTAACTTATCGGTAGTTCATGTACGTTGTGTATTTTCACTACCACACTGGGGGCATTTAATAGGCATAAAATTCGGGTCTTCCTGGAATTCAAAACTACATATATTGCATCTGAAAAATACCGTTGACTGGTCAATATTGTCTATGTCTCCCATTTCATTCACCTATCCAGAATTTTAACAGCCAAATAATATTAATTTTACCATTTTATCAAAAAGATATTTATGACTACAATTGGTGTAATTACACGGGGTAAATACGGAAAACGGTTAATCGATACTCTCAGGTCAAAAAGCGATTTTAGTATTGTAACTGCAGAACTTCCATCAAAACTTCCTGAATTTATTGACGAACCAGATGTTTATCTCAATAACCTTGACCTTGATAACAAGGTATTTAAAGCTGACATTTTAATAAGCTATTCACTACATCCCGACCTTACATCAGAAATCGCACGTATTGCAGGTAAATCAGGTGTCAGGGCGCTGATTGTTCCGGGGGGTACATCAAGAGCACCCATGAACGAACTGGAAAAATATTCAAATGAATACGGAATACATATAGAAGTGGATGATATATGCTGTGCACTCGGTCCATGTCCTGAAACATCAGAATTTACATCTATTTTTGGTCGACCTATTCTTAGAATACAGACTGACGAAGGGAAAATAACAGATGTTGATGTAATTCGTGGAGCTCCTTGTGGAAGCACCTGGTATATGGCAGAAAATCTTATTGGTACTGATATTGAAGATGCTGCATCTTACGGGGGTTTGCTAGTTCAACAATACCCCTGTCGTGCAGTAAGGGGGAAAAAAACGGGGATACATGAATCTGCCGAACTTCATAAAAGAGCAATAGAAAAAGCACTTGAAAAATAATATAATGCATTTATAAAATTAATCTATTCTGGTTGTGGAATTGATATGGAAAATCATGATGTTGCCCGGATATTTTCTAAAACTGCCAAAATGCTTGAGTTCCAGAATGCGAGTTCATATAAGATAAAAGCATATAATAGGGCATCCTATAGGATAAAAAACCTCAAAGAGGATATCAACAAATTACATGAAGACGATAAGCTGGATAGTATACCGGGTATTGGGAAATCATTCAAAAACAAAATTGTTGATATATTAAATACTGGTACATTCCCTGAATATGAGAAAATCAGTCAGGAAATACCTGTGAATATAGAGGAACTAATGGCTATCCCGGGAATGGGCCCCAGAATCCTTCAGTCTCTTTATAAACGACTCGGTATAAAAAATGTTGATGATTTAAAGGAAGCAGCAAGAACCCATAGAATCCGACGACTTCCTAATATGGGTGCCAGAAAGGAAGAACGCATTTTAAATGCTATTAAACGTTATGAAAAAAGAGGGGCTGATAGAATCTTATTTGAAACAGCCCGGCAAATTGCTGATGATATCAAATCAATTCTGGAAACAATCCCGTACACTAAAGTTTCTGTTGTGGGAAGTGTCCGAAGACAGAATGAAATAGTTAACAATATTAATTTTATTGTAACTACAGATTATCCAGAAGATGTGATTAATTGTTTTACCCAAATGAAAGGTGTACAGACAATATTAAATGAAGCAGACAAATGGGTCAGTATAATCTACAACGGTGGTATTCCTGTTGATTTGCAGATAGTAAATGATGATTATTTTGGACCAACGCAAATACATTTAACAGGTTCAAAGGAACATAATATCCATCTTCAGCAAATAGCATCATCCATGAATCTGCATTTAAGTAAATTTGGTCTCATCAATCTTGAAGATGGGAATAAATTAATCTCTAAAACTGAAAATGATATATATCAGAAAATGGGGCTGGATTATATACCACCGGAACTAAGAGAAGATAGGGGAGAAATAGAATCAGCTTTTAATGGTGCACTTCCTGAACTTGTTACTGCTGATGATATAAAAGGTGATCTTCATATACATTCAAACTGGAGTGATGGTAAAAGTACTATACAGCAAATTGCAGACGAGGCTCGCAGTCTGGGATATGAATATGTAGCCATCTGCGACCATTCAAAATCCAGGGCAAATGCCAGTGGTTTATCAGAAGGTCAGCTTCTAAGACGCATGAACGAAATTGAAAAAATAAACAACAGATATGATGATTTCCGGATTCTTGCAGGAACTGAATGCGATATTAAGGCAAATGCATCTCTTGATTATAACAGCAATATTTTGGAAAAAATGGATATTGTAATTGCAGCGATACATACAGGTTTTGATGAAGATAAAAAAACAATAACAAAGCGGGTTGTCAGAGCACTGGAAAATGAGCATGTCAATGTACTGGCACATCCTACAGGTAGAAGACTGGGTGAAAGGGCGGGATATGATGTAGATATGGATAAGTTGATGGAAACTGCAAAAAGGAATAATAAGATATTGGAAATTAACGGCTCACCCTCACGCCTTGATTTAAATGATATAAATGCAAAGACAGCAAAGGAAATGGGCATACCACTGGCCATAAACACCGATGCCCACTGGACTCATGATATGTCCAGAAATATGAAAACTGGGATAAATGTTGCAAGGCGTGGATGGCTTGAACCAAAAGATGTGGTAAATACCCAAAACCTGGATGATTTTTGTAATTTTATGGGTATCGATTGATAATTTCGGTTTTATTTATTTTGCAGTTTAATCCGTTCACCGAGTATACATTTACCACCTCTATGACCGCCCAGCGGATTGGAAGGGGTACCAAGTGAATTCATACATCTTGCCATGACCGCAGCACCTCTGGCAAGTCCATCATCTACAAAAACTACATTTTCGTCTATTTTGTCATGGATTTGGAGTTCATCAAGGTATTCCAGTATCAATTTGGGTTTATTACCGGTAAGAGCCGCTCTCCCACTTAGACCTATGGCTGTATCATCAAACACCAAACCTTCCTCATTGGCAACTTTAATAAGCCGATAGACTACTTTTGCCATTACTTCATCAAGCACGGCATAAACCACCTGAAGTCCCTCTTTTTTATAAATCTCAGCTCCAAGTTCCATTAATTTATCAAGGTCACTACCGTTTTCTCCAACATCACATCCGATAAGAATTACTCCGCTATCTTTTGCAGCAGAAGGGTTAACTGGAACACTACCATATTTGTTTCTATCTACTGGAACTTTTTCAATATTGATATGTTCATGGATTTTTTCAGCAAAGTTTTGGATGGTTTTGTCCTTCATTTTCATTTTGATGAAATTCATGACCTTCTGGTCAAAAATTTCCAGTGCAGTACCCAGATTTTCATCAACTTTGCCTGTACCTCTAATAATTGCATCAGGTATTGCACCCGCATAACCACATAGGTTACCGATTGTGTTGGCATAAGGTTCGTCTGGGCTGATAATACGCCCGGCAAGAGTAGTTCCAAAATCTATGGATATACAGGGGTTTCTATAATCAATATCTGCCCATTTAGCCCCTTCTTTAATACCTGCTGTTACCAGCTCACCTTCCATTTCATTTGCTACGACTTCAACACCTGTGGCACCTGTTGGGGGGTTGACACTTGCTACAGCACCGTCAAAAATGACTTGATTCAACTTGCTGTATTTGCGGTATTCTTTAGAAATATTGTCAAGCGACATAGGTGGTGTCATTTTATTGGGAGGAACATCTGCCATAAGACAGCCATCAGCCATTGCTTTGATAAACTCTCCTACATCATCCGGTACATCAAACCCGGCGACAACCCCGGTTGAGCGTACTACAAAATTAAGGTCAGTTTTAACATCAAGTTTTGCTTTTTTCACGGCATCAAGTAATGTGTCCCGTACAAGTTCAGCAACTGATTCTCTTGTAAATTCCACACCGCTTAATGTTTTTCCAAATGCAGTTTCTCCTGGTTTTGGTTTTCTTACATCTCTTGTCATTCTGACGTTTTTTGTAATATGTCTGGTTTTACCATCTTCAAGGTTTGTCGCCATCAGAATACATTTAGTGGTAGTATTTCCGACCTCGACCGATGCTACGACAAAATAGGGTTTGGTTCTAATATCAAGTACACTGACACTGGGGCTATCAGCAATTTTTGGTCTGTATCCCATTTAACTCAACTCACATATGAGGTTGCAATCTTTTTATAATATCCTGTTTTGATACTGCACCTATTATATAATCTATAAGAACTTTGTTTTTGAAAATAAGTAATGTTGGTATACTGGATATTCCAAATTTTTTGGCTGATTCTTGGTTATTATCTACATCAAGTTTTGCAAAAACCGCTTTACCCTGATATTCAGAAGCAAGTTCCTCTATTGCTGGAGCTATTTTTTTACATGGTCCGCACCATTCAGCCCAGCAATCGATTACTACTAATGGATATTTTGAAACAGTTTCGTCTACGTTAGAATCTGTAACATCAAATGGTTTTGACGGATAAGAACGTCTTTCCATTGATTTTTGTATTTCTTTAATCTTTTTTTTCCTTATCTCTTCCAGTTCCTCTGAATCTTCCATAATACCATCCTGTTTGTTTTTTAAAGGTAATGTGTAATATCAGGTAGTTATTTATATAAATTATATTATTGAGTTGTCAACTATATGGAGAGGTAACTGAAATCACTTAAAGTTTTGCATGGTTTTTTAACATTCTTGCAAAACCATTAAATATTAAATTAGAAAACAAAATAATTTATAAAAAACAGAAATTGGTTATTATGTCTCAATGGTCGATAGAACATCTCCTTCAAATGGACCCGTATGATTTTGAAAAACTTGTAGCTTATCTTTTCAGTAACATGGGTTATAAGGCAGAGGTAACAAATCAGTCAAAGGATGACGGTGTTGATGTTGTACTAAAACTGGAAAAATTTGGATTGTCTCATAAATGGCTTGTTCAGGCTAAACGTTATTCCAAAACGGTAGGTGTTAAAGAAATACGGGAATACAGCAGTTTACGCTATCATGATGATGTGGAAAGTATTATTGTTGTGACCACCGATGAGTTTACAGATGATGCAAAAAATGAATCTAAAAAGCATAACGTAAAACTTATCGAAGGTGGATTGCTGGTTGAGATGCTAAACTACTACTGTCCGGATGAACAGGAAGGACCAGAGGACAGTATATCTGAAAATTCTGAACAATTATCCATTGCAGATGACATCATCTTAAAAAATGAAGAATCTGTAATGGCGAATGAACCTGCTGTAGTCAAAGGACAAAAATTAATGGTTGCAGTAACTAACAAAAATATCTATCTGATAAAAAAAACATTGGGTATATTTTCAAGAAAAACCGATATCTATCAACAGATAGATGTAAATAATATAGTGGGTATACACACTAATAACAGAGTAATTTATCTTTTGACCAGACAAAATGGTGATATTGAAATTTTTAATATTCATCCAAAAAAGCCAGAAAAGCTTTTTGAAACATTCTCCAATCTAAAAGCGGAATATACAAAAGGAGAATACCTTTTAAAATTTGAAATTAAAAAAGATGGTTATCTAATTCTTACTAGTAAAAGGCTAATGGACCTAAATTCTGATAATGAAGTTGAAGGAGAATTTAATTTAAAAAATATTGTAGGCTCAGGGGTAACAAATATAGGTTTGTTTAAAAAGCAAAAACTTGTTGTGTGGGTTTCATCAGATAAAGTAAACAAATATGAAATTGAAGTTGATGATATACAGGAGTGGCAGAAACAAATCAATAATGCCGTGAAAACAGTATAATTTATATATATTCACGCCGTGAAATAAAAATATGTCGTCATTGTAATTATAAAGGTGAAAAGCAAAATTCTGATTTTACAAAGGTGATGGTACCTGTATGGTGATTAAAACTACTATCAAAGTCTATGGAATGTCATGCAAACATTGTGTGAAAAGTGTAACAGATGCCATTTCTGAACTGGGAAGTGTGGATTCAGTCAATGTAGACCTTGATAATGAGCAGGCGACTGTTACTTTTGATTCAGATATTATCAGTTTGGATGACATCAGACAGGCTGTAAAAGACGCCGGTTATGAACCTGGTGAAGAGGTGGATGAAACAGGAAAAACACAGACCTGTCCTGTAGAAGGAGAGGAAAGTGAAGAATCAGGTACCTGTCCGATTGTTACCGAAGAAGAAACAGAAGAATTCGGACATTACGCAACATCAACGCTTGATATCAATTTTAAAGTTACCGGGATGACCTGTGCATCTTGTGCCAAAAATGTAGAAAAGGTACTCAAAAAACAACCCGGTGTAGTCTCAGCAACAGTAAATCTGGCACTTGAAAAAGCATCTGTAACCTATGACCCATCTGTTGTGTCTTCAAAAGAACTGAAAGACGCTGTTGTATCAATCGGTTATGGTGTAGAGCGGGATACAATAGACCTGAATATTGGTGGTATGACCTGTGCATCCTGTGCCAAAAATGTAGAAAAGGTACTCAAGAAGCTGAAAGGTGTGGAATCGGTCAGTGTTAATCTCCCTCTTGAAAAGGCACATGTAGTTTATGATTCATCCCTTGTATCAGTAACTGATATGAAATCAGCAGTTGAGGATATTGGATATTCTGCAACATCTGAAAAGAAGGAATTAGAATCCGACCGTGAACGTGAAGCAAGAGAAACCGAGATGAAACAACAGCGTACAAATCTTATTATTGCTGCAGCACTGGTTCTTCCAATATCTCTGGGGGATATGAGCACTGCTTTTCCGAATATCCTCTGGTTTGTACCTCCGTTCCTTGCTAATGATATCCTTCTGTTTTTACTGACAACCATTGTAATGATATTTCCAGGTAGGCAGTTTTTTACCGGTACTTTTGAGGATTTCAAACACGGTGTAACCGATATGGATCTTCTCATAGCAACGGGTACAGGAGCTGCATATGCAGTAAGCGTTGTTGCTACATTCTTTGATCTTGGTCCGGGTTATGATGAAACCTATTATCATACAGCTGCAATGTTAATTACATTTATTGTATTTGGCAGATACATGGAATCCAAAACCAAGGGCAAGACTTCTGAAGCCATCAGAAAACTGATGGGTCTGAAAGCCAAAACTGCAAGAATTATTGTAGATGGTGAGGAGAAAGAAATACCTGTAGAGGATGTGGAAATCGATAATATTGTTGTTGTCAGACCCGGTGAAAAAATACCTGTGGATGGAAAAGTAACAAATGGTTCATCTGCAGTTGATGAATCCATGATAACAGGAGAAAGTATACCTGTTGATAAAAATCCGGGTGATACTGTAATAGGAGCTACCATCAACAAATCCGGTACTTTAAAATTCAGAGCCAGTAAAGTAGGTTCTGAAACCGCACTTGCCCAGATTATCCAGCTTGTGGAGGATGCCCAGAACTCAAAACCACCGTTGCAAAGGATAGCCGATGTAGTAGCTGGTAATTTCATACTGGCAGTACATATAATCGCTCTTGTCACATTTATGGTCTGGTTTTTGATAGGGTATGAAGCATTTGATGTATCCCTATTCAGTAATATGACAAGTCCGTTCCTTTTTTCCCTTCTTATAGCTATAACCGTGCTTGTAATATCCTGCCCCTGTGCAGTAGGACTTGCAACACCCGCTGCTATTATGGTAGGCACTGGTAAAGGTGCTGAAAACGGTATATTGATAAAAACAGGAGAAGCACTGGAAAGAGCCCAGAAACTTGATACAATTGTTTTTGATAAAACCGGAACCCTTACAGTGGGTGAACCGGAATTGACAGATGTCGTAGGTAAGGATGATTATTCAGAAGATGAGGTCTTAAGAATTGCTGCTACTGTAGAAAAGGGTTCTGAACATCCTCTTGGTGAGGCAATTGTAAAAGGCGCTCAGGCACGTGATGTTAATCTCGAAACAGCAGAAAACTTCAAAACTATACCCGGTCATGGGGTTGAAGCTTCACTTGAAGATAAACGGATACTACTTGGTACACGAAAACTGATGGATGATAACGATATTGACATCTCAGGTCTTGACAAAAAAATGGAAGAATTTGAAAATGATGGCAAGACTGCAATGCTAATAGCATCGGATAATACAGCAATCGGAGTGGTTGCAGTTGCAGATACTCTGAAGGAAAACTCAAAACAGGCAGTTGACAGAGTCCACAAAATGGGTCTTGAAGCCATAATGATAACAGGTGATAATAAAAGAACCGCTGAAGCTATTGGAAAAAAGGTGGGTATGGATAGGGTACTTTCAGAAGTCCTTCCAGAACAGAAAGCTTCAGAAATCAAAAACCTTCAGAACGAGGGTAGAGTTGTTGCAATGGTAGGTGATGGTATTAATGATGCACCTGCACTGACACAGTCCGATATCGGGATTGCAATGGGTGCAGGGACAGATGTGGCAATGGAATCTGCAAAAATCGTCCTTATCAAGAACGACCTTATTGATGTGATTGCTTCCATACGTTTAAGCAAACTCACCATGAGGAAGATAAAACAGAATCTTTTCTGGGCATTTGGTTATAATAGTGTCGGAATACCCATTGCTGCAGGGATATTGTATCCGCTTGTTCATCAAATATTGATAAGCCCTGCTTTTGCAGCAGCGTTAATGGCTATGAGTTCAGTTTCTGTAACTACAAACTCGCTTTTGATGAAAAGAGGCGGTATTAAATAATAATTTTGCAGGGATATATATGGTAGAGGATAATTTAAAGGGAAAATACAGTCTGGTTGCAAGCATTATAACATCGGTTGTAATCACTGTTTTATTTACATTTCTTGCTATTTTAAAAAACAATACAGATACATCACAAATGTATACACAGGTTGATATTATAGGTGGAACACTTTTTGTATTCCTGCTTACAATGATAGTTTCTGTCTCTATATGGCCCAGTATAATAGAAAAATACGCATCAAAATGATTCAGTAATCAAGGTCTATATGCGGATTGAGGTCACATCCGGTACATGGAAGACACATTGTTCGTGATTCATCTGCTCTTAACCCATTTCTATCAAGTTCTCTGCGAAGTATGTGAGTAAGTTTGAGCAATCTTTTTGCCGAGGGTCTTTCAATTTTTATCTCACCTTTTCTCAGGGATGGCATGGCACCTGCTCTAAGGATAGGGATGACTCCTATCGATGTGAGTTCTTTAATTCCTCTTTCAACGGTTTCATCAGTTTCACCAAGACCAATTATAAAATTGGAAAATACTTTGTTCTTGCCAAATATTTTAACTGCTTCAACCAGATGTTTTAATATTATGTTAAGTTCTTGTCCGCCACAAACTTTCTGATAGATGTCACGGTCCATTGTTTCAACGTTGTATTTAACCTCGTCAGCTCCTGCTTCTTTTAAACGTTTTGATGAATCATTTGTAGGATATATTGAAACACCAATGGGAACATTATATTTTTTTACTTCTTTGATTATCTCAACTGTTCTATCTACTTCTTTTTCGGGTGTATCTGCTACACCTGATGTAATAGATATAGCTTTCATATCTCCTGTTGAGTGGGCTCCATGTATATATTGAAGTACTTCACCAAATGTTTTGATTTTGCCTTTAAGTTTGGGGACAGGACAGAATTTGCAGTCATATACACATTTTTCACTGATTGTTATGTATGCCTGTTCAGGGCAGTGAATTAGTTCCTGTTCAAATTCTCCTCTGACAAACTCTTTCCCGTTTTTATAAATAACCATTTTACTGTCTTTTATTGTAGCTTTAAGTGGTGACTTTTCATCAATTGTAAGACGAACTCTTTTGTTTCCTGATTTAAAGAACAATGCAGTTTTACCAGCACTGGGACCAGCAGTAGGAACAGTTATTTTTTCAAATAAAGAAGAATCTGCATCAACCGTACCAATGGATATTAACTCAGCTTTTGTTTCTGGTTTCATTTTACTCACCAGATATAAATGGAATAAATTCAATCATAATAATAGGTTAATAGTAGTATAAGGTGTTATTTAATTTATATCCCATTAACCATAAATCCAGTATTTTATATAGTTTACTTTATAAGTAAAAAAGTATAAGAATTGATAACCTAAAATATAATCAATTATATTCATCA
>NZ_JAHENT010000124.1 GCF_018609725.1 Methanohalobium sp.
GGTATACAGTCTGTTGATGTATGAATCCTTAGGCGGTACGATACAGTTTGTGGTCATAAGTATGGGGCCATTGAATTTCTCAAACTCTTCTTTCTGTTTCCACCATGAATCACGAGAAATGGAGCAGGAAGCCAACAGTTTCAACTGTTGGAGGAATGCGTCTAATTATTAAATAAACATTTAATGAATCAATAATAGCATCTCTGATTCATAGTCATTTTATATATGAATGGCATATTTATAGATAACATGTACCTGACATTGAAAGTTAAACTGAATCCCGATAAAGAACAACATGATAAACTACTGACAACCATGAAAAAGTTCAACGAGGCCTGCAACTATGCTTCTGAAGCTGCATGGCACAACAAGAAATTTGGTAAAACCGGGATTCAGAAATTGACTTATTATGACATCAGGCAGGAATTCGGTCTGTCTGCCCAATTGACTGTCAGGGCAATCGCTAAAGTAGCTGAAAGCTACAGCAACGACAGAAAGACCATGCACAAACATTGCACACAGGGGAGCTGTCAGCCTTCCTAATGTCCTCCGCTTAGCTTCTATTAGTTAAGAGATGGAAGGACAAGCTAACCGCTTTAGCGGTTAGTAGCTGACCATAATTGCCCACAAAATGGTCTTATTTTTTTAGCTCAGGGTAAGTATTTGCAGGAAGCATCTCACCGTGGGTATAGACATCAACTCCTGTTCCTTCAGTCGGATTAGTTTATAATTAGAATTTTGTGTTAATTATTGATAGATTTGAATGATTAACTTTAAAAAATAAGGAAGCAAATCTCTTCCGTGATTTTAAAATATCATCAACAAGCAGTTTTATAATACAATAGAAAAACAAAAAACAAAGGAGGTTGATACAATCAGTGACGCTATCAATCCCAACATTAAATTCTACATAAACAGGTATCTGGCACTATTAAATACAAAAATAGCTGCCGGAATTGCCATTGCTACTGCTTTCTTTGGTTTAGCAATAGCCATATACTAATTTATCTAAGAATCACTGGTCATCTCCTGACCAGTCTTCTTTTCATCTCTTTTCAATCCCTAACAGGTCAGATTTTAACGTACTATCTAACAAGCACAATTATGGAGACGACAAAATCCAGATGACACTCATTCAGGACATTACATACGTTATTTTCTTTTAATGCTTAAAGTATAATTTTTCTTTTATGGCTTCAAATATTTAGTAATTATTTAACATTAATTTGTGTTGTTAGTTTGAATTTTTAGATGCTCCAGTTTTCGAAACATTCATTTTGTACTACATCCATGTAGGCATCAAATATACAAATTTATGAAATAAAATGGAGGTATATTAAATGATAAATGACCACTGGAAAGACCTACCTACAGGACCAGATGTACCTGAAATAGTATATGCAGTAATTGAAATACCCAAAGGAAGCAGAAATAAATTCGAATATTCAAAGGAGTTTGGAACCTATATTCTTGACCGTGTATTGCATAGTCCACAATATTATCCCGGAGAATACGGTTTTATTCCTAAAACTATGTATGATGATGGAGACCCAATGGATATCATAGTTCTAATGGATGAAAGGACATTTCCGGGATGTATGCTTGAAGCCAGACCCGTAGGACTTATGTTGATGACTGATTCCGGTGAAACAGATGATAAAATACTGGCAGTTCCTAATAAAGACCCCAGATACAGTCATATAAAGGATATATCTGATGTGACACCACATGTAATGGCTGAAATTAGCCAATTTTTCAGCACTTATAAGGACCTGGAAGATGAAAAAGATGTAGCTGTACATGGATGGGATGATAAAGAGGCTGCAATAAAAGCAATAAACCATTCAGTTGAACTCTACAAAGAAGAATATGGAGAATAAATAGAAGACTAAAACAATTTATTTATAAGAATTTTAAGCTTTTTGAAGTGTGTTATTATCAGAGCTCAACTATCAAATACTGTACTACCTTAACTCATTTCCTGCTTTGGACCCACTGATGATATTTTTAACATGGATTGGTTATTATCCATTATGGATAATTCTAATCTTGTTTCTGTATTATCAGTGGGATAAAACAACAGCAATAAGATATATACTGGTTCTTTTATCAGTATCGTTTATTGTATTTTCACTTAAAGCATATTTGATGGTTCCAAGACCTCAAGATGTGAGAATAGTGTTAGAAGCGTATGGTTACTCCATGCCGAGTGCCCATGCATCCCTTTCGTTTGCATCCGCAGTTTTTTTCCATCCAATTGTTGGCAGACTTAAATATGGTCTATGGTTGCTGACTATCCTTGTAAGTATTAGTCGTATATCACTTGGTGTACATTATCCAGTAGATATATTAGTAGGTGCTTTTATTGGAGGTTTTATTGGATATCTTGGTTATCGCCTAAGACCGCTTTCAAAATCAAGTTTTTGATAATAATTTAGTTCATCCTTCTATCAGGGTTCTTTTAACTTTATTATCCATTTTATCAGTAGCATCTGCATTTTTTGGTATGGTGAATGTAAACCTGCTACCTCTTCCTTCTACACCTTCAACTTGCATTTGTCCACCATGCATCTCAAATATTTTTTTGCCAACGTCAATCCAAGACCCGTTCCAGAATAACGGCGATTTGCACCAGAATCCAGTTGTTTAAATGATCCAAATATTCTGCCTGTTTGTTTTCCGGTATTCCTATACCTGTATCAACAATAAAGAACTGGTATCCATCACCTGTTTAATTTACATTCTCAAGTTTTTATATAATTTATTTGATCTTTTTTAAATAAGTTTTTTAATTAATAGATACCTCCCCTTAAATTTAATAATTTATACGCAATAATTTTTTAGAAGCAAACATTATATAAAACAAAAATAGATATTTCAATATCTAATTATAATAATAGTCTATGATAGACATGGTCTATATTTATGTGTATATTTAAAAGTAAGATATAGGGGTTAATATGAAAACAGGAGTAGCTTTTGATTTGGGGACTAGCGGGTTTAGAGCCCATAAGATGGATCTTGAAACCGGTGAGATTAAAAGGACAGTTATAACATTGAGGAATCCTATTCCTGGAACAAATGTGATGGACCATATGGATTTTGCCATCCATTATGGTCAGGATTTGACCCATAATCTGGTTATTGATGCTATTAAAAATATCATTTCAAAACTTGAAGTTGATATTGATAACCTTGAACGAATTTCAGTATGTGGTAACCCTATCCAGCTTTCGTTGTTCCAGGGAATGACCATAGAGGATCTTGCATACGCAGGGGAACGGAAAAAGGAAAAGTACAATATCAAAGACCAGGAAAGAAAGGCCAATATACTTGATAGTAGTGAAATCAATGGTCTTGAGGATTTTAAAAATTGTAATGTTATAATTCCGCCTGCAATCAGACATGAAGTGGGAGCTGATGCACTGGCGTTGATGGTGGTTTCTGGAATGCTTGACAGCGATGAGATTGCCATAGCCACTGACTATGGAACCAATGCAGAGATGGCTCTGAAAGTAGATGATGTGATATATACAGGGTCTGCAGCAGCGGGTCCAGCTCTTGAAGGTCAGCAGATAAAACATGGTGTTCTTGCATCTCCATACACGATTTCTGATATAGAATTTGAAAATGGATACCTGAGAAATTACGTATTAAATGATGAGATGGCACCAGTAAAAGGCGACCTCGTAGATCCAAACACAGGCGAAGTTAAAGAAGAGGGAAATATTCGTGCAAAAGGTATTACAGGAACAGGTGTAATAGCCCTGATTGACGAATGTATTGAAAACGGATTGATAAAACTTCCAAAAATCCAGACATCTGATGGGATACTAAGGCTTCAGGACAATATTCTGTTCAGTAACAAGGATTTATCTGAAGCAGGAAAAGCTCTTGGAGCATTAAGATCAGGGCATATAACACTCTGTAATGCAGCCGGTATAGAGATGGGTGATGTGACAAGAGCCTATATGTCAGGTGCATCAGGTACATATGTAGATGCATTAAAATCCTACAGAATAGGGATGAGCCCTTATAATGTTGACCATATTTCACAGATTGGTAATACTTCACTTGTGGTTTCAAGAGAGATACTTCTTTCAGAAGACAGATTGTGGGAACTTCAGGATATCGCTAACAAAATAGTTGGTCACCATACCATGTTTGCAACCGAACCTGCGTTCAGGGATACCTATGTACTTGAAATTGCATACTGGGATGAAGGTATGCCTTTCAAAATGCTCAAGAAGTATCTTAAAAAGAAAAACCTTCCACAGATTGATGAACCATCCAAAACACCTGAAGTTGAAAAACGTGTGGTTAAGGATATACCTGTACTCGGGGATGAAGGATTGTATGTTCTTGAAGATGTGGGTACACATCTTACAATGACACTGGAAGACCCAATTAGTTGTGAAAAAAGCGTTGAGGTCTGTCCTACCAGTGCTATAAGTATAGATGATAACGGGAAGGTCTTTATCAGGACAGACCTTTGTGAAGGTATCCACTGCCAGAAATGTGTCAGAGCATGTCCTACAGGGGAATTGAACTGGGATGAACTGGAAGTTATGGGAGTCTAAAACTGGAAGGTTGTATTATGAAAGTCCTTGTTATTGGTGGTTTTCTCGGCAGTGGTAAGACTACTGCTATACTAAACCTTGGTAAATATTTGAGTGAACATAACTACCGTGTAGCCATTATTGTAAACGAAATCGGTGAGATAGGTCTTGATGGTGATGTCATTTCAAAATACGGGTTTGATGCAACAGAATTGACCAGTGGATGCATTTGTTGTAGTTTGAAAACAGATTTGCGGTACACTGTAACCACTTTATATAACAACTATAATCCTGATATTCTTATAATCGAGCCTACAGGTATTGCATTTCCTAATGTAATTCGTAATGAAGTAAATCTTATGAATCTGGGTGATGTTGAATTTGCACCTCTTGTAACACTTATTGATGGAAGCCGATTTAAACAATTGATGAAGGAAATCAAGCATTTTTCCCAGAGGCAAATTATCGATGCTGAAATACTGGTAGTCAACAAGACTGACCTGATAGAATCCCGTCAACTTCCGATAATAGAGGATGCAGTGCATCAGCTCAACCCTGATGCTGATATTATCCGGTTATCCGCTAAAATGGACGATAACAAATTCAGGAAATTTGCCAAACTTATAATTGAAAAACCAGGATTAACACATGAAATAATCGAGGATTTGTCTGAAGAGGAAATAGATTCTATCCAATGTTCCAATGTAGCCACCTATTCCAAAGAGTTTTTTGTGTCCCGGAAGAATCTGGAATCTGATGTTGCCAGTTCTATAGCAAGGGATATAGTCTACACCCTTAAAGATGAGGTTATAAAGTTGAATCCAGAATTTCTGGGTCATATAAAACTGTACCTTGAATACAACTCAAACATGGTCAGGATAAGTATGACTTCTTATTATGATAAACCGGAAGTAGAAGTAGTTGAAACATCCAGAAGAACCCATTATCCAAGGTTAAAAATCCTTACAGCAGTATCAAATGTTGAAAAAAGCGACCTTGTAAATACCGTGGATAGATGTGTAGAAAACAAGTTCTATGAATATAATATAGAAGTAGAAAAATCAGATACTCATAGTCATGAATCGCATAATCATTAATAGGGTTCCCATCTGAAATGATATATAGATAGGATCGAAGGAAGTAATCAATTTAGATGGAAACCTATGTTCCTGAAATAATTTCATGGTTATTTATGTTTTCGGTAAAATACCTGTCTTTAAATATTTATGAGTTTATTTTGAAATTTAAGTTAAAAATGGTAGTGTAGTTAATAAAAAACCGATAATGTATTTATTTAATGTAACCCAAATATTGAACATATACATGAGAAGGGGTCTTAATATCCAAAAATCAGAAAGTTCCATAAATCAAAAAGAAGCATCAACAATACAAAATGTTTTGATGGATTTCATAAACAACGAAGATGTTTTTGTATTTTTGTTTGATGGAACAAAAGACCGATATGTTCAATTTGTTCCTGGAAACATTACACTTCTGGGATATAAACCAGAACAATTCAAACCCGGAACATTGTACTACAATGATATAATACATTCTGTTGATCGGGAGTATGTTGAGTCTGAAATATCAAATTGTTTCGAAAAAAGATGCAGTGGTTATAATCTGCAATATCGGGTATTAACCGGTGAAGGAAATATCAGATGGGTGGATGAGAGAACATTGGTTTTATATGGTGAAGATGGTAGTGTAGATCGTCAGGAAAGTGTTGTTTTTGATATAACTAATAACAAATTATCTGAAATAGATTTAAAAGCATCTGAAGAAAAATACTCGACTTTGATAGAGTATGGGATAGATAGTATTCTCATTGTTCAGGACGGGAATATAAAATTTGCAAACAGGGCTTTTGAAAACATAACGGGTTATAAAAGGGATGAAATCATTGAAACCTCTTTTCTGGATTATATTCCCGTGGAATACCAGAGAATGGTTAACAAAAAATATGAGAAAGTATTGAAAACAGAACCTAAATACCCATACACCTACGAAGTTTATATACAGTCAAAATCTGAAGAATTAATACCTGTAGAAATAAATTTATCAGCAATCAATTTTGAGGCTAACCCTGCTGTAATGTTTAATATACGTGATATTACAGAACGTAAAGAAGCAGAAATGAAATTAAACCTTGATGAATCATGCCTTGAATCACTTTTAAAAATTAACCAGATGTCTGATTTTTCCGATGAGGAAATTACAAATCTGGTTCTGGATGAAATGATAAAATTGACTCATAGTGACAGTGGCTATATTGTATTTTTCAATAATGAGGATGAATCACCTTCTATATATGTTCTGTCAAAAGATGAAACAAATAGTGTCAGTGATAAACAATTCAAAAATAGTCTGAAAAATACGGGTATCTGGAACCGTGTCATCAAACAGAAGCATCCGGTCATTTCAAACAATATCTCTGTTGATTTTTATGACGAAGATTTTTATGGCAATCTTAACATAAAACGGCTGTTGAATATTCCTATATTTGACGATGATAGCGTTGTGGCAGTTGGTGGAGTTTTTAATAAGAATAAGGATTATGATAAGTCCAATATACGGCAATTGACACTATTGCTTAACATCATGCTTGATATTATCCAAAAAAGGAACACTGAGGAGGCTTTAAAGTCATCCGAGGAAAAATATTCAACACTTGTAGAAAAGGGGATTGATGGCACTCTGATAGTCCAGGACGAGGTTATAAAATTTGCAAACAGGGCTTTTGAAAACATAACGGGTTATAAAAGGGATGAAGTCATTAAAACTTCTTTTCTGGATTACATTCCTGTAGAATACCAGAGAATGGTTCTTAAAAAATACAATAAAACTTTGAAAGCAAATCAGTATAATTCACGAGTTTATGAAGTATACTTTTTGTCCAGTACAAAAAATCTGGTTCCGACAGAAATCAATTTTTCACCTATCCATTATAAGGGAAAACCTGCTGTAATGCTTAATGTCAGGGATATCACCAAACAAAAACAAAAAGAAAACGAGCTAATAGAAACAACAAGGATGCAGGGTTTACTTGAGGATATAATAAATAACAGCCCTGCTATTGTTTTTATATGGAGGGCTGAAAGAGATTGGCCTGTGGAATTTGTTTCTGAAAATATAATGCAATTTGGATACATTCCCGAGGATTTTACATCCGAACGTATTATTTATGGAGATATAATACATCCTGATGATTTGCAAAAAGTCCGCAACAAAATGGCAGAACGCTATGAAGATAAATACGGTGAATTTAATCTGGAATACCGTATATTAACCAGTAATGATGAAGTTAGATGGGTGGATGAGAGGACTACAATCCATTATGATGAAAACGGAAACGTAAATTACCTGCAGGGTATAATTATTGACATCACCAAGAAAAAACAGGCTGATAATTTCCTGCGTGTTCAATCTGATACAGGTAGCTTCGTGTCTCCAAAAGGGAATAATCTTCAGGACATTTTTGAACAATATCTGGATTTTTGTATCAGCATGGATCCTATTGATTGTGGTGGTTTATACCTTATCGATGAGGTTACAAATGATTTAAACCTTGTATCCTCTGAAGGTTTAAGCTCTGAATTAATGCAGAAAATGTCCCATTTTACACCCAATTCTATCCAGCACCGATTATTTACAACAGGTCACCCCATTTATAAACTCTATTCTGAAATAATATCTATAACTGGTAATGACCTACCCTATGAAAGGCTACGTGCTACCGCTATTATTCCTGTTAGATATCAGGATGATGTTGTAGCGGTTATGTTCCTTGCTTCAAAAAACAACTATGAAATTTCACAAGATGTGCGTACATCTCTGGAAACAGTTGCAGACCAAATAGGTGAAACAATCGGTTATATAAAATATGAAAACGATTTTGAATATAATAAAGATAATACAAGTAAATTACTGGATAATGTAGATGATTTCATTTTCGTAATTGACTCTGAAGGTCATATCCTTTATGCCAATAAAACAACTCAAGACCGTCTGGGTTATACCGAGCAGGAATTGCAGGAAATGAACATTATAAATCTCCATTACAGTAAACAGGCTCTAAAAGCGGCATCAAATATTTCTGATGTGGTATCTGGCAATCGCTTTTCATGTGACATACCATTAGTTTCCAAAGACGGAACAATTATCTACAAGGATACAAAATTTTCAAAGGGGGAATGGGCCGGTCAGGAAGTAATTATAGGTGTATCCAGAGAAATCGATGAAAGTCACAAGTCATCTAGTGATTAAGTTTTGAAAATGGTGATGGTTTTTAATTGATACTATAACAGAAAACGTGAAGATGGTAATTATGTTAAGCATTAACCCAAAAAAAACCAATGTTTTTGTAAGGTACAATGTCTATATAGAAAATGATATGACACCTGATGAACTGGCAGAGGTACTTTACCCAAAGGATGAATTGGTGTATCCAATTACTATATCTATTTTTGAAGGGGACGAAGATGATGTTGTAGCTTATCTACAGAATGCAATCGATGCGGGCAGGCATCCTATAGACCTTATTAATAATGCGCTTATTAAAGGTATGTCTATTGTCTCCAAACTCTATGATGATGGGGACTTATATTTGCCGGATGTCATTATTTCTGCACAGGCAATGGTAGCAGGTGTCAATTATTGTAAATCAATAAGTACTGAAGAGATAAGTTCAAAAGGTAAGATAGTCTGTTTTGTAGCGGAAGGGGATATCCATGACATAGGTAAAAATATTGTTTCAGTTCTCCTTAAGGCTAAAGGATTTGATGTTGTAGACCTTGGCAGAGATGTACCGGTTGAAGAAGTCGTAGAATCAGTACTAGATGAGAAACCAATAATGGTTTCTGGAACTGCTTTGATGACAACTACAATGTATTCTTTTAAAAAAATCAAAGAAGAACTGACAAGGTTTGATATGAAAACCCCTCTTGTATGTGGTGGGGGTGCAGTTACCCAGGACTTTGTGACAAAATATAAACTGGGCGTATATGGTGAAGAGGCTGCAGATGTTCCAAAAATAGCTGAATCAATTTTGAAAGGTGAAGAAATCGAAAAATTACAGAATCTTTACCATAAACACTGATACGGAGATAATAGCAATGCCAGTTAACAGATGCACAAAAATGGCATATGATAAAGCAGATGACATGGTGTTTGGTAATTCCAAATATCCAGTAAAAGCAGGCTTAGACCTTGAGATAGGTGGGGGTTACACCACAGGTGAAGTGAACTATGCACCGCGACCAGAAGCCGGTACATCTAAAGAAAAACTTGTAAAAGAATAC
>NZ_JAHENT010000125.1 GCF_018609725.1 Methanohalobium sp.
GGAGGAACAACGAAGCAAGCAGATAGATGCAGACCAAGTACAGAGTTTCTTAGACACGCTAGAATTAGCTGTTGATGGTAGTGTTGACCTTGAGCCTAGTTCCGTGGAGCAGATAGAGATTATCGACTCTCATTTGAGCAGCACAGTATTCATCAATCACAATGTAGACCAAGTCGCAGAGTACAAGGTAGGTGCTTAATATGTACGAACAGATAGTAGAACAAGAAATTACAGAGCGTGCAGACGACATTATTGAGCAACAGAAATATGAAGAGCTAGAGAAGTTGAGAGGTGATTCAAATGGCGGTCAAAGCTAGTCATTCCTGGCAGGGTACGAAAGCCCTGCCGCATCACAAAGTCACTTGCACAATGACTAAACAGGCACTTATCGACGAGTTGGAGAGAATGTTTCAAAACGGTGCAGTATGCTACCGATTCACCGAGAAAGGCACTAAAACTGAATTTGGTTGCATTGATATATATTCATTAGACGAGCAAGAAGAGGTTAGCTTCTATTTTGAGCCAGACAGAGAGGTTATTGAGTGGTCAAGCGGGCACTACACAACTAGAGTAGAAAGGATGATAACATGAGTGAGGTATACAAGAAGTTAATACAAGTTCAGAATAACTTGAAAGTTCCGAAAAATCAGTATAATGATTTTGGTGGGTATAGTTTCAGGAGTTGCGAGGATATATTAGAAGCAGTAAAACCTATTTTAGCTGAATATAACATGGGGATGAAGGTTGGGGACGAATTGGTGATGAAAGGTGAAAGGTATTACATTAAGGCAACTGTTACCATTATTGATCTGGACTCAGGCGACATGGTTACTAATATGGCTTATGCTAGAGAGACCGAGTCCAAGAAAGGCATGGACAAAAGCCAAATAACAGGGACAGCGTCCAGTTATGCCCGTAAGTATGCACTTGATGGTATGTTTGCCCTTGATGAATCAAAAGATGCTGACGCAACGAATAAGCACGGTGAAGAAGATAGGACAGTTAGAAGTGACAAGAGTAAAAAAGACTCTAATAATTCTAGTGTGATGAAGTCCAAGTGCGATGATTGTGGCAAAGAACTAGGAGATGCAAAAGAAAAGATTAACAATTATTGCTCTAGTTACTCAGATAGATTTAATGGCAAGATAGTTTGCTTTAAGTGTCAACAAAACTATTAACACACTGGCCCGTTGGTAGCGGGCCAACAAAGGAGTGGTAAGATGAAGATTAATAACTTAACACCTCTATATTTCGACATAGAAACAACTGGATTCAGCGCTTGGGAAGATAAATTTATTTGCGCAGCTAGTATGACAGATGATGTCGTTAGTGTAGAAACTGATTTAGATAAAGTTGTTAGTTACAAACCTATGATTGATGGCTTCCACGGCTTAATTGTCACCTGGAACGGTGAAAACTACAGAGGTGGTTTTGATTTCCCATGGTTGCGCTCAAAGTGTATTCAAAAAGATATAGACTGGCAACTAGACGGAGTTAAACACTTAGACTTGTTACCACTGGTCAGAAAATACATCAACACTACTCATTATGTAACTGAAACACCTAGCAAATCACAGTTTAAAGCCGCTGATTTAAGAGAGTTAGCAGAGGTCAATGGCATAGATTATCAGAACATGAAACAGGCTTATAACGCAATCTGTGAGCTTGATAATCCGGACTGGTTAGACTATGACAATCCAGAAGCAAAAGAAGATAACTCGTTGCAAGAAGTATATCAGATGTTGTTTGATCCAGAGTGCGAGGAAATCTATACAGATGGTGGCGAAATCCCCAAGTTATATAATGCGATTGAAGATAATGAAAATAAAAAAGCAATCGTGGGTGAACACGAAGAAATTGAAAGAGCAAACAGTGTCATGTGGGATAGAATCAAGAGTCACAACCGCAGAGATGTAAAACGACTCAAGAAAGTTGCAGAGGCAGTTGTCCCACTTATTCCAGACTGGGAGTTGAAAAGAAACATTAACAAATTATAACACACTGGCCCGTTGGTCGCGGGCCAACTACAAAGGAGTGATAAGATGAATAATTATGATATTTCTAAGATTGTAGTTAAGGGTAAAACTTATTATGCAGACCAAGTTGATAAGATAGTAGAATCCGAACCAAGAGGTGCAGGCGACAGTCATTATTTCGACATTATAAATGGCGATAGAAAGATTAGAGTTTTCAGTCACAAGGTTATCAAAGTGGAGTACAAAGATAACACACTGGTCCGTTGGTAGCGGGCTAACCAATTATTTTTTTATCACTTGCATTAATTAATTTATTTCACTATAATAATACTAAGGAGGTGATAAAATGAAAACATCATTTACTACTTATCTGCCAGTTGACTTGGTAAAGAGAGTTAGACAGGAAAGCAAGGACACTGATCGGCCACAGACAGAGATTGTTGAAGAGGCACTTATGAAATACTTTGAGGAGGCTAATAATGAGTAAATTAACAGTTGAAGATGGAATGACAGAATTAGGTGTAACTACTATTGACGGGGAGAATGCAGTTGTAAGCAGCAGAAAAATTTCAGATGTTTTTGATAAAAGGCATGATAATGTATTGGCTAAGATTGATAAAATAATTAAAAGGGCAGAAGATGAAAAATTTACTGAACTAAATTTTAAGGACAGTAAATATAAGGGTAAAAGTGGCAGGATGAATAGAGAATATTTGTTATCTAAAGACGGAGTTATCTTATTAGCAATGGGTTATAATGGTAAAAGATTTATAGATTTAAAAGTAGAGTACATGAAACAATTTAATAAAATGGAGGAACTACTCAAGAACAGACACATCGCCAAAATAGAGTATAAGCCAATGACTGATGCAATTAAGCAAGCCAAGGAGAAGGAAGGTAAAACAGCCAAATGGTATCACTATAGCAATGAAGCAGATATGCTGAACAGGATAGTATTAGGTAAAACAGCCAAAGAAGTCAGGGAAGAAAATGAACTAGAGAAGGGAACAAGTATCAGAGATTATATCGCTAATTGGCAAGTGAATGCTATTAGGAAACTACAGAAATTTAATACCGAACTTATAAAGTCAGGATTGGATTACGATATGCGCAAGTCAATATTAAAAGAAAGATTTAATGATATGTACAACAATTTACAATTAGAAAGCGAGTGAAATTTTTGGAGGAAAGATGAATAAATACATCATAATACAATCTTATGAAAGTTATAGGAGGTGAAACAATGGACACTATCAAAGAGAAAATTGTTCAATTAGCCATAGAAGATCC
>NZ_JAHENT010000126.1 GCF_018609725.1 Methanohalobium sp.
AAACACTGTCACTGTTGCCAGAGAAGTCGGGTCTGTGGGGATGGAACAGATGAGTATCGATGGGTCTGTAGTTAAAGCGTCTGCATCCAATAACAGTACTGTTACAAGAAATGAACTGGATGTTATCGAAAATCACATCGACAAGATGCTGAAAGAAAGCATTGCAACTGATGAACTCGAAGATGAACAATTACAAGACTGCAGAGGCTATGACCAGCTTGATGAAAACGGCAAAAACCGAGTTAAGTCTGTCTGTAAGAAGTATGCTGATAAGCTTAATAATGCAAATCAGGATAAAAACTTGAAACACCTAGATAACGTAAAGATAGCTAAGTACGAATCCGTTAAAGATGATGTTAGAAGATTTAGTTTAACTGATCCTGAATCAAGGTTTATTAAGAACAAGAAGGGTAGAATCGAACTGGGATATAACACTCAGATTACTGTAGACCACAAGAGTGGCATTATACTTGCTAATGATGTATGCCAACAAAGAAGTGATGCTCATCAGCTTAAACCACAACTTGAACTTGTTGAAAAGTACTGTGAAGATTAAGTAAAGGGACCAAGATTTGTGCTGATAGTGGTTACATTCATGAGATAAATGTACAATACTTGAAACAAAAAGATTTAGACCCTTATATACCGGAACAATCCGATAAAGATAACATAAAAAAGATGAGAAAAAGTAAACAAGGAAACCGGTTCAATGTTTCTAATTTTATATATGATGAGCAGAGGGATGTGTACATCTGTCCTGACTACCGGATTTTAAAATATTCATATGAAATATATGACGAAAAAAGGTCTCAAAAACGTTGGGTATATAGAGGTACTCATTGCAGAGACTGTAAATCAAATCAACAGTGTACAAATAGAAAAAATAGAATCAGGCAACTGAAGGTTAATCATCTATCTCGGGATAGGAAACGACTGAAAGAAAAGATGAGTACTGATAAAGCGCAATCAATCTTTAAACAGAGAAAATATACTGTGGAATCGGTTATAGGAAACTACAAACAAAATCTAAGGTTCAGGGAATTTATTACAAGGGGATTGAATTCAGTTAAAAACGAGTTTAACCTGGTATGTGCTGCTATAAACCTGAAAAAGGTTTGGTTGAATACCGGGTAATACAAATGATTGATTCAAAATCAATCATTGTATTGTAGAATAACAAAAACTTCAAAGCTTAACCGGTGAAATATTATAACTTAATTAAGGATTGTTGGACAGGCTGTTTAGTCGTTGGTAGCTGACCCTCAATTCCTTCAAATGCAAGTTTCCTTTCTTTCATCACTTTAAAATCTGTTGTAGCCGGACACATGTCCTCTGTTTGCTGACATCTGATTAATCCAACTTCCATACTCTTCCTCCGTTATCTCTTATCTAAAAATTATAAATACACAAATATCACATAACATGTTCTTTTATAACTTGACCAAAAAGTACACTCGGGTCTAGAATGATTTTTTGGATTTTACCTTTTACAAAAAAATTACAATTGTTACGCGATATCTGATATTTAAAACCGATGATAAAATATTACTTAATCGTTTTGGCAGGGTGATTGCAAAATTAAAGATTGGAAAGTTAATCGATAATAATAAAAATTTAAATGATTTTAACTGCTAAAATTAATTATAATGAGATAAATGACCATTATCAATATTGTTGACAAAACAACACTATTGATAAGGTCTAAGTCGTTTTGTTAGATAACAGGGTTTATTATATATAATTCAGAACATATAGGTTGATTCATAAAATTATCTACTAATATAAATTAAAAATTCAGGTAATATCATGGGTGATTACAAACAAGCAGTTGAATCCTGTATCGACTGTAAAAAGTGTTGGGACGTATGTCCAGTTACAAAGGTTATAGGTAATGAATACACCCCACAGGGTAAAATTGAGCTCCTGTCTAAAGTAGAATCAGGAGAAGAACTGAGCGAAAAAGAATTTGATAATATTTACCTCTCATCAAGATGCGGTGCATGTGATGATGTTTGTCCTGTAGATATACCTATTAAGGATATAATACAGTATGAAAGAAATATACTTGCAAAGCAAGGTAGAGAACCGGATAAAACAAAATATATAGTCCAGAATATACTCCAGCACAATAACCCTGGTGGAAGAGATGATTCAAAAAGGTTTGATTGGGTAAGTGATGATTTAAAACTAGCAGAAAGTTCAGAGATAGGGTACATGGTAGGTTGCTGGATAGCTCATGCCAGACCAGAGATAGCAAGGTCTACAATCAGGGTTTTGAATGCTGCAGGTATTGAACCTATGCTGATGGACAAGGAAAAATGTTGTGGCCTGTTCCTTGTAGATAATGGTCATTTCGAAGAGATTAAAAAGCATGCCAGAGAATACATCGATTATATTGAATCACTAGGAATTAAAAAACTTATAGTTTCCTGTCCTGGTTGCTACAGAACAATCAAAGATAGCTATCCAAAATTCTACAGGGAACCGAAGTTTGAGATAGTTCCAGCAGTAGCAGTGTTTGAAGAGCTTCTTGATGAGAAAAAAATAGTTCTGGAAAATAAAGTAAACATTTCAGCACCCCTTATAGATGCCTGTCATCTGAAAAACATGCGTGATAGTCCAAGGAATATTCTCAAACAGATAGGTGTTGATACCACTGAGATCTTTGATGGTGAAGTTGTATGCTGCGGGGCACCTGCAGGTTTAAAACCAAATTATCCTCAAACATCAGCAGATATAGCCATGCTATCAGTAAATAAATCCAAGGAAACATCAGACCTTATGCTTTCTTACTGCCCTTTCTGTATCTATCATATAAGTGGTGTATCAGAGAATATGGGTGTGGATATACAGATAAAGGATATATCTGTACTCCTTGATGATGCGATTGGAAAAAGCAAATAATACTATCACAAAGTTTTACATTGATTGGCTTTTTTGACCAATCATTTATATCACCAAAAATAAAAAATTATGAATAGAAATGGACTCATTTGAAAAATACCAGTCATTGGTTATTTTAGCTTCAGTAATATGAGGGTTGCTCCTTGGGTAAATTCCTGTTGTTGGAATATATGCTGAGTTTTTAATTGTCCCGTTTCTTATCATAATGCTGTGTGGTATGTTTTTACAGATACCTCTTAACCAGCTCAAAAATTCGTTTAGAAATTTCAAGTTTGCAGGGATAAGTCTTGCTATCAATTTTATACTTAATCCATTACTTGCTTTTATACTTGGATTTGTATTCCTTCAAGATTCACCAGCACTATGGATTGGCTTCATTATGCTCATGGTTATTCCATGCACCGATGGTACCTTGTTTTTACAGGATTATCGAAAGCTGACGTACTCCCACGGATAAATCCGTGAGGTTCTGTGGTCAGTGGGCGTTACACCGTTGCCACTTGCAGGGCGCCAGTACTCCCATCTGATACATCTCTGTCTGCACCGCATTGATCACCGGAGCGCATAGCTATATTAAACGCCGCGTTTACATCTGCATGGCCAACGTGCCCACAATGAAGACACTTGAACGATTCATCGTTTCTAATACCCAGATAACCACATCTACTGCAATCCTGCGAGGTATATTCAGGATTTACAAATTCAATACCACTGTTGCCCCACTTTCGTAATTGTTCGATATGAAGGCCTAGATGGTACAAAGATTGAAAATGCTACTGTAAAAAGCAACGATTCTTACCAATATTTCGGTTATGACCACTGGACCGGTGTACCTGCTACTGATCCAGTATTACTTGCTGGTATATTAGGAATCGCTATTCTATTGTTTATTAGGAAAGAGAAGAAATAAGTAGTATTGATTAAACATCTGATAAGGACCTATCTATTATGGGAGGGGATTAAAAATGTTTAAACGAATTGACCATGTTGAGATTATACCGACTGATTTTGAAAAAGCTTTGAACTTTTATCAGGATGTATTAAACTTCAAACTCTGGCAGAGACAGGAAGTGGATATGCCACCTCTACAACAGATAGCTTATTTGACATTAGGGGACACCATGCTGGAACTGCTCCAGGTTGAAGGTAACAAAGAATCAATTGTAAATTACTGGGGAATAGGTTACAGGATGATGGCTCTTGAAGTTGATGATATGGACGAAGCAGTTGAATATCTTGAAAACCAGAATGTAAAAGTAACTTGGGGTCCCATAGACCTTGGAGGTACTAAGAGAGCAGAAATCCAAGACCCAGATGGAATTAGTATCGAATTAAGGGAATGGTCTAATAAAAGTTAATTTCGTTGTAAATAATAACTTCATATAGCCTCATATTGGTTTATCGTTTTCTTAACATATGCGGTTTCTACATTTAATATTTTTTAAAATGATAAGGGAGGTTCTAAATACAGACATTTTTACCATATCCAAGTTTTATAGAATCAGCGAAATCTCTGGATTATAGGAGATTAGGAAAACAGCGTGTAGAAGCTTATCAGATATTAAAAAACCTGATTCGGGAACGTGATAGATGGTACAATCATCCAGCTGTACAAATGTGGATAAATCATGAAGAAGCTTTGAAATTTTATTATGACACGATTTTGATAGAATGGATCAAAAGGGGATATGAAAACAATATGCCTTTTATGCTGGTCAACAGGAATGAACTGGTTTTCCCCGAATGGCTCGGGAGTAAAGATTTCCACGATTCACATAAAAGCAATCTATTGAGAAAAAATTATGGATATTACTCCAGATTCAACTGGAATGTGTCAGACGATTATCAATATGTCTGGCCAAACAGAAAAGATAAATGAATATTTTTCAGAAACCATCGCAAAATCATCTTGATGATGGATAATAGTACATTAATTCTCCGTAAATGTCTATTATCTCCCTATCGATATTCTTTTTCTTGCCAGAACTTTCTAAATAAGAATATGAGTATGGACCTTCGATTATATTCATGAAGTCTTCAGGGTCATATCCTCCATAACTTATCGTAGTTATAGTCTCATCATTCGAGTCCTTGGGGAGAGCGGTACTCTGAACAACAGATATTTTAGGAACATTTTCAATAATCTCCCCATCAATCCATATGGTAAACGAAAATCCATCGCTTACTACTTTTACTTTTTTCAGCATATTTAATACTCACTAAATTGAATTTGAACTGACCATCAAAAAACATTTGGGTCTATTTGAACTAACCTGTCAATTATTTTGCCTTTAATATTTGTTGTATTTTTAATATTCTCCAAAGGATAAGCGAAAGATTTGATTTCCTTGACATTTTTGAATGATTTGTAAGTCCAGTATACCTCCCCATTTGCATTTGAAATATTGTTGCTCTCATCCTTCCAGAACCATGATTTTGTCAAACCACCAAGATTTCTCAGGAAAGCCGCCGCTGCAAGAAACCATTTCTCGCAATGTCTGAGCAAATTATTGGTAGAGAGATACGATGTTAATGGTGCATTGAATATCTTAAGAAAAGTAGTCGGTGATTCCTGTATAAACAGGATAACCGATAGAGGTCTCGTCAGCAGACCAGAGAGAATAAGGGTTACTTTTGAACCTGAAAAGCGACCAGCCTTCTCTCGAATTAAATTGTCAGCTCAACCTGACAAGCCGACGACTTTACTGCAGTCGTTGGTAGCTGACGGCCAGACATTGTCCCAGATGTGAAGAATTATACGGTCCAACCTCAAAGTTCTGTTCCAGAATGGTAAAAGGGACTTGATACGTGTGGACATAAAAATTGAGCTTTAACTTAAAAAACATTGACTAATAGTTCAAAACCAGATATAAATCAAAAATATTTAGTAATATATCCATGTTTGACTATGTTTAAGGGAGTTGCAAACGATTGGATTATGCCCCCACTCAAGCCCCATTCGTTTATCTATTTTTTAGCAACTCCCATTGTAATCTCTTAATAAAAAGAGATTATAAACATTACAAATTTTTCTATTTAAATTCTGTTAGTAAATTTTTATTAATTTGAGCTTTTTGATTGGAGCCATATATTCATTAACTATTTATAATGTAAAATAGTGGATTTTAGGATAACGTTAAATCGAATCCTAATATTTATTATACATTTTCACCCGCCTTATACCCTCTCGATTATTATACAGGTAATTCTGGATGAAAGACGAAGATAAATCTAAAAACGAATTGATAAAAGAACTTAAATCATTTCGAGAAAAAACAGCCAAATTAGAGGAAGTAATCTCACAACCTGAAAATAGTAATTTAACTGTTTTTTCCCGGGAAAACGTCGTAGATTTTTATCATCTTTTCAATAACATGAATGACGAAGCTTTTGTCCTTGATTTAAATGGCCATCTTTTAGAGGTTAATGATACTGCTGCTCAAAAGCTGGGATATACAAAAAGTGAATTACATTCAAAAAAACCTCATGATATAGATGCACCGGATTATACTGAAAAAATCGAAAATCTGATAGACCAGATACCAAAGAGCAAACAGATAACATTTGAATCTGTACATATTACAAAATACGGAACCAGAATACCAGTTGAAATAAATTCTAAACTTATCCAGTATAGAGGTCAACCTGCAATTTTGAGCATAGCACGTGATATTACTGAAAGAAAAAGAGCAGAGTCCAACGAAAAAAGATACAGATTACTTTTTGAAAGCGCGGATGATGCTATTTTTATCTTGGATAGTGATTACAATAACCTTGGATATATTGTTGATGCAAATCAGAAAGCAGCAGAAATGCATGGTTATTCCTTGGATGAGATATTAAATATGCATATAACGGATCTTAATTCTAAAGATTCAGCAGATGACTACCCCAAAAGAATCCAGAAAATTGTTAATGGTAAATGGTTCAAAGGAGAACTGACTCACCAAACGAAAGACGGTACAATTTTTCTTGTAGAAGCAAATTCTGTATCAGTAGAACTAGATGGTCATAAATATATACTGACTATTGAAAGAGATATTACAGAACGCAAGGTAACTGAAAACAAGTTGGTTGAAAGCGAAAAGCGTTTCAGAACACTGGTTGAACAGGCAGTGGATGCCATTATAGTGCATGATTTTGATGGGGATATCATATATGTAAACGAACTTGCGTGTGAAGACCTTGGTTATACAAAAAGTGAATTGCTATCGATGAATATCACCGATATAGATCCAAATGCAATTGATATAGATATTGCAAGAGAAAAATACTGGGATAATTTATCACCGAATAGCTCTCATAGAATAGAAACATCTTATAAATGCAAAGACGGAACGGTTTATCCTGTAGAAGTAAAAATAACCCGTATTGATCTGGATGGTGAACCTGCAATAATTGGTTTTTCCCGTGATATATCTGTGAGAAAAGTGGCGGAGGATAATCTAATTAATGCAAAACTGGAGGCTGAATCTGCAAATCAGGTCAAAACTGAATTTATCGCCAATGTGAGCCATGAACTGCGTACTCCACTTACTTCTGTCATAGGTTTTTCAAATGTACTATTAAATGGTAAATTGGGAGAACTAAATGTTCATCAAGAAAAATATCTAAATAAAATTTATAATAGCGGACAGAATTTACTGGACCTTGTCAATGATTTACTCGATTTGTCAAAGATAGAATCAGGCAATTTCAAAATAGATTGGAATAAAGTAGATATCCACAAACTTATCGATGAACAGATATCAACGTTATATCCTTTCGTATCTGAAAAAGGATTAAATTTGGACAAAAAATTTTATTCAGATATGCGGTATATATATGCTGATGAATTAAAACTCAAACAGGTGATTTATAACCTTTTATACAACGCTATAAAATTTACAAATGAAGGTTCTATAGATATAAAAGTAAACCAGACGAAAAATGATTACAAATTTTCGATTATAGATACTGGCGTCGGTATACCAGAAAATAAGCAACAAGAAATTTTCGAGTCATTCAAACAAGTTGATTCGAGTTCAACCCGTCGATATTCGGGAACAGGTCTCGGGCTTACATTAGCAAAAAGATTGGTAGAGATGCATGGTGGAGATATAGAAGTTGAAAGTGAACTAAGTAGTGGAAGTAAATTTACTTTTACAATACCCAAACATACGGATTAATATCTTTTAATTTGACTTTTTAATTGTTATCCAGAATACAGAACCTTTGCCTTTTGGATTGTCATTAATACCCACATCACCATCATGCAAATCTACAATTTTTTTAACTATAGCAAGCCCAAGTCCACTGCCATTTATATTCTGGCTGCCAGAACGTCTGAACCTGTCAAAAATATAGGGTTTTTCAGAATCAGGTATTCCTGGTCCAGAATCGTTTATCTTGATTTTCCAGTAATTGTCACTATTAACTATATCTAATAGTATAGAACTATCAGGTGGACTATATTTTATAGAATTATCAATAAGATTAGATAATGCCTGTTTAATCGTTGAATTAGCTTTTGCAAAACAACTTTCATTACATATAAAACTAATATCTATATTTTTGTTATCAAGGTCACTCTTAAAATCATCTAAAAGGCTGTTGATCAATTTAACTAAATCCAAATTATCAAATTCTATATTATCCATGCATTCTATCTTTGCAAGTTTTCCAGCATTTTCAACTAAATTAAGAGCTTTTTTATTACTTTTTCTAATCCTGTCTAATATCCAAAGTTTACTTTCATCTATTTCTTTTTTGTAGAGAATATCTGTATAGTTTTTAACAATGCCTATAGGATTTAACAAATCGTGTCTTAAAACATCTGCAAAAACCTGTTTTGTCTCATTTAGATTTTCAAGTTCTTTGGCATATTCCTGCAATTTATACTCATTTCTTTTGTTAGAAGTCACATCATCCATTATGATTTGAGCTCCTCTAATATCATTATTGGTATCTTTTAAAGGTGAGACGTGAGCTCTTAAACAGGCGTATATTCCCCATTTAGATACATATTCTTTTTCAAAAGAACTAATTGTAATCCCAGTGTCCAAAACAGTTTTTATTGATTCTGAAAAACCAATTTCAACAATAGGTGGATATTTTAAAACGTTGATTTTTTTAGTGTATTCTTCACCAGGGGATCCCATCATTTTCACAATTTCTGGATTGACATATTCTATATTACCATCTTTGTCACATGTTAAAATCCCTATAGGCGCATTTTCAGCAAGATTATAGAAGCTTTCTTCAATTTCTAATAACCTTTCATCAACTTTCTTGCGTTCAGTGATATCACGTATAAACTCGACTACATAGGATATATTCTCATTTGAGTTATCAAAAACAGGATAACTGTAAAGCTCAGCCCATTTGTTTTCTGTTGATGTATTAGCATTGATTATCTCAAATTCTGATTTTCCAGTATTTAAACACCGCCGAGTTGGGCATTGTTTACATGGTTTATCTCTATTATGAAATACAGAATAACATTTTTTTCCTTCAAATGGTGAATTTTCTTTATAGTATTGCCTAACTATATTATTCACGTACCTTATATTGAAATCTGTATCAAGTACAATTAATCCATCTTGTATGCTTTCGAAAACATCGGATAAAAGTTTGTTTTTTTTATTAAGTTCGTTTTCCGCGATTTTCCTATCAGTTATATCGTTAAATATTGTAACAAAATATCCATAGGATGTTGAATAAGCCAAAATTTCGTAATACTTCTTTAATGGTTCGGAATATTGTTCAAATTTAATGGATTCTCCGGTTAATGCTACTTTTCCGTAAGTTTCTTTGAAAGTAGTACTTTCAATCCCTGGTAATACTTCAGTTACACATTTTCCGACAATGTTTTCTGGACTTAATCCTATAAGGTTTCCAAATGCAATATTTACATCCAAAAAAACATAATCTATGGGGTTTCCTACAGAATCTGTTATAACTTTATGTAGCGCAAAACCGTTCAATGATTTATCAAAAATTTCTTTGTAATTGCCCTCTTTTTCTTTTAATCTATCTAATTCTATTTTCTTATCGGTTATATCACTGGCAGAACTTACAATATATTTTATACCGCCATCTGAACCAAATACTGGTTCTTTGGTTATAGACAGATATCTCTTGTAACCATCACGATTTTGAATCCATTGTTCATGAAAAACTTTTTCTTTGTTTTTTATAAGGGTTTTATTATTATCCAAGCATTTTTCTGCTTCATCTTTTCTAAAAATATCAAAAAGGTTTGCAGATTTCAATTCACCTTTTTCAAATCCTAAAAAATCAGCATGAGCTTTATTTACTTCTGTATAGGTTTCTTCATCGATGAGATACTAATATTGTATATCTGTATGTTCTAATACTAGTTTTGCATCCTCATGTTCCATGTAATAAAGCCTTCTAAACTCAATAATATGAAAACGTTAGTGAAATGAATTTATAACGAACATAATAATTATTATATTTATAATTTAAGATTTTATTTTAATTTTTTGTACAAACTATGTAACCTATTGGAAAACAATTGATAAAAATTAAATGAAATTAATTAATAATGGATAACCAACAATTATTTCGAAGCAGTTGAAAATTTTAACGCTTGAAAAATAAAAGCATCATTTATTATATATATTTATAATTTCATAGTAAAGGATAGATACAGAAGTAGAGAATGAGGGAAAAACTCTACATCTGTTTTGAAGTAGTGGACGAGCATCCTAATGGTTGAGTGGGGGTTTAACTTAACCATCGGGGAGATGTGGTTTAAAGTAGTCAAATTGGTCTTATCTGCCCAATCTGTAATTTGGGGGGAGTTATACAGGTTGGGTGGCTAATCACCATTGCATATGTCTGATGTATTGCAAATCCACACTCTCAAATCTAAATTATCTATATTTTATATAGTTGTTCTGGTTTTTTGACTTTGGAGAACTGAATTTAAAAATAGTTTAATATGTAGTCTGATTAAAATTCATATTACTGATTTTTCACCCTTCATCCAGAACTTATCATACATCTTCAGCATCGTTGCGACAAGAACCTCATCAGGCCATGAAACAGCATTACCTGTGGTAATTACCAGATCGACATTATCATAAATATGCTTACGAAGAAGGGTTGCAGGGGTAGAGAAAGCCCATGAGTTTAGAGCTTGTCCGACAATTCGATAATATTAATTTATTTTATCCATCATTTAAATAAATATATAATAAAGATTAGTTTATTTATTAATGGCATTTCTCCGATGATCCAAAAACCAGACACGGATGCTGTCACTTGATATAAGAGAAACGATTGGAACTGATAATTTACGTTACGTGGTAGGTCCCTTTGTAGAATATATCCACTTTAACATTAATTGTTGGACAGCCTGTTTACTCGTGGGAGAGCAGTCAGTGCAGTCTATAGGAAGAAAATATCCAAAACATGGAAAACAGTGCACCTTTTTAATTATCTGGCATTCTACATGGTATCTATACATGCACTATTGATAGGTACGGATTTTTCATCAACGGGTATAAAATTATTATCAATTGTGATGATGATAATTGTTGCCGGGGTTTTTATTGATAAACATTTAAAGAAAAGTATATTAAAAATATAATGTATTAAAAACATGCGGCTGCCGGGATTCGAACCCGGGTTAGAGGCTTGGGAAGCCTCTGTCATGACCACTAGACCACAGCCGCTTACTTGATATTTAAAAGTAAAATCCACAAATTATTGAACAGGGTTAATATTTAAACTAGGGTTAGCGATATAAATTTATAACCTACATGATTACAAACATTTTTACTAATACAAAAATGTAACTAATTATATTCCTTTGATGTACTACTCGACTTCATCGTTGACAAAATAAAGGTTGCGATGGCCAGGATTTTATATAAATATTTTAACTGGAAATTAAATTAGCGGTATAAAATGCATAATATTTGATTTATTTTTAATCAATTAAGCGAATTGATTGCGTTGTAGCTCATTTCCAGCAACAAAGCGAAAAATGACTACATCATTTTAATTTTATATAGGGTAACCCTTCTTTTATACTTTTTCTGACTGCTCTTCCACGGCTAAATCGTGGAGTTCTCTTGAACCTTGAGAGCCTCAACCTTTTATCAGGTTGAGCATTTGCTGATTCATAGACGGTACTTGCGAACCGGTACCGAGACCGGACGTAGAGGTACCATCTCCACAGCCGTTCATTCCCGCGAGCCCCACGGTATGCTTTGCTGAGTCATAGTGTGATGATTTTGTCAGAATGTTTATAGCAGCATTGAAGTCCCTGTCGATCTCTAATCCACAATTACTGGAGTGGAACGTTCTGTCCTCTAGTTTCAGTTTCTCTTTCTTTTTAGTTCCGCAATGAAAACAGACCTGGGTAGTGTTGTTGGGATTGATTTTGTCTACAATCTTTCCTCTTTCAGCAGATTTGTATGTTACGTGCTGGATCAGTTTGTTCCAGCTTACATCGGAGATAGATTTAGCTAATCTATTGTTTTTGACAAGGTTCTTTATTTTCAGATCTTCAAATACAATCAGGTCGTATTTATCCACCAACAGTTTGCTCAGGCAATGCGAGAAATGGTTTCTTGCAGCAGCAACTTTCCTGTGAATCCTGTTCACTTTCTGCTTCTGCTTTTGATAATTGTTTGATCTGAATTGCATCCTGGACAATTTCTGCTGTTCTTTAGCCAGTCTCTTCTCGGCTTTCCT
>NZ_JAHENT010000127.1 GCF_018609725.1 Methanohalobium sp.
ATCTGTGTTAACAACCGTATAGCAAATCTGTGTTCTATCCGCATAACGCACCCACTCACCGTCGCTGTTGGAGCCGGACTCGACAATCGGAGAGCCGCCAACCTGCGGCATATTTGTAAAATTATTATCAGATGAAGGTGCATCAAGATCGGCAGCATTAAATGCTATTTGATCTTTACCTACAGAATTTTTTCTAAAATCTTCACCATCAATAGGTACATTTGTTGGTTTATTACCAGTATATCCCATATTATGTAATCTCCATAATTGATAATGTACTATCTACACTATTTGCAGTATTAGATTGAACGACTACAGCATCACCAGTTTCCATATTGATCTTATTACCACTCATTACTTCAAGCGCACCACCTGTCGGAATCGGTGCATTCTTAACCAAGAAAACGTTGTCACCATCTGCGTTATTTATTTTAATATCCGCAGTAACAGTATCAGTCGTAATAAGATTTGATAGGTTAAGACCAATAACAACTGCCGTTGTACTTGCTGGTACAGTGTAAATCGTCATATCTGTATTACCGGCTGTAGTACTTCCGTCAAATGTCTTAAGTTTGAATGTATTAGCCATTTATATTTCCTTTAGCCTAGAGCAATTGCAAGAGCGGTTGCTGTCGCGTCTGTGTATCTTTGTGCGGCATCTGTAGTCGGTACTGTGTTGCTTGTATTGGTTACGTCACCAAAGCTTGCACTATATTCAACGCCAACAATAGAGTTTGAAGTTCCGCCAACGTCACCGATTCTTAACGTAGTTGTATCTGTTAGGGTACTGTAAACTGTATTTATAGTGTTAGAACTAGAGCCGATATTGTGAGTTGCATCAGCATCAGGAATAATACTTGCACCAAGAGTTACAGTATTTTTAAGTCTTGAAAGTCCTGTTAGATTGACTTCACCGGAATGAGTTGTGTTAGCACTTACGGAGACACTTGTACCAATTACAGATACGTTCGCAACGTGAGTCGTAGTATCGTTAAACGTTACTGTTTGATTGAACGTTACACTATCATTGAATGTCGTATTCGCGTTGATCGTATTGAGATTACCACCAAATACTGTATTAGAGTTGAAAGTGGTGGTGTCATTGATAATGACAGGATCATTAAACGTCGATAGATTTTCAAATGTAGCATCACCATTGAACGTAGTATTCGCGTTAAACGTTGTACTATAGCTATTGAATGAAGCGTTAGCATTAAACGCAATCAGATTATTGAAGTTGGTTAAATTTTCAAAGTTGACTGTCGCATTGTGGATTACATTTGCGTTATGCGTAACGTTTCCGTTAAAGATAGCGTTTGCACTTTGCGTTGTCTGAGTACCATCAATCGACACGTTTGAATTGAAAGTTGTAGTGTCGTTAATTGTTAGTGGATCATTAACAGTTACAGCATTCTCAAACGTAGCGTCGCCATTGTAGACAGTATTCGAATTAAACGTTACAGTATTACCATCAAATGTCGCATTTCTATTTGCCGTAAATTCCTGTACGGTTACGGTATTTGACATTGTGATATTGCGATGCTGGTCAACTGTCAATGCATCTGTGCTATTAGCGACAAGAGCAACAGAGCCGTTTGCAGGATAGCGAATACCGGTTGTCGTATCACCAAAGTTTGTGATAGCGGGAGCCGCTTCTGTGCCGTCACCTGATCTAACATTTAAAAATGCGTGAACGTTATTCGCAACGGTATAATTTAGACCAGTTGCGGTATTCTGTAAAGCATTAATGTTTACAGTTATAACATTATGGCGAATACGCCATTCATCAAATGTATTACTTAGTGTAACGTTAGCAATAGGCATTTATTATTCCTTAGACGTAATGTAGATAGCTTCCTACAATGTATTTAGGTTTATCGACCGGGATATGTCCAGCGTGCAAGTGAGTCCACATGGGCGGAAACATCAATAATCTACCCTTTTTAGGCTTCACTGTGATACCGAATTGTTCAAAACTTGTTTCTCCACCTTCGGGTTCTGTTAGGTAGAGAAAGAATACTAGAAAGCGACGTGCTGAGAAGTAATCACCAACATCAACGTGACTTGGAAATGAATCTTGCTTCTCGGGCAAATAACGCTTCATTCTAAAATCTTCATATCCCATCTTTGACGGGAACATTTCTGGTTTAATATTGCAATCTTCTTTATAGCGATCAATGTACGAAAAGAAAGTCTTTCTAAGTCTGTCGGACTGACTATTAAAGACTTCTGGCGCACTTAGCAGCTTAATCTCGGTAAAAGAATAATGACCATTTTCGGCCATTTCTTCTTGTAATTCTGGATGATTTTCAAAAGTCTCTACTAGTTCATCACAGAACTTCTCACTAATAACGTCATCATAATATCTAATAAAATTTTCATTACTCATATTTACTTCTCCAATAACGATTTCAACATTGATTTAATTTCACTCATTTCGCCTTTGATATTGTCAATATCATTCTTCATATTATCCATTTCTTTGTATTTAGCCTTCTGTGCGCGATACGCGCGCAATCCTTCTTTATCAGTGTTTAGGATTGCGCGCGTATTCTCGTCGCGTATCAGATTTTCATCATCTTTTACTTTACTATAACTCATTATGCCTGTACCGCAATTGCTCTGTAGTTCTTAAGGAACGGAGATTTTGCTGTATTAGATGTAGTCAATACGATCTTAATTCTAAAGTATTTATATCCTGTATAAGTCACTCCATCGTTAGTATATTGATATTCACCACCACTGCCTGTTAGAACGGAATCTGGTAGATTGTATTCAAACTCAATAAAGTCAGACTTATCTTCATCACTAGATGAAACTGTATCATTAGTTGTCTTACTTAATTCTTGCCATTCAAGATCATCAATACTCTGACTATCTTGCGAGTTAAGAAGTTTAGCGTATACACGAACATTTGCACTTGAAGGTTTGTAGGCTGTAACAAGAACTCTCAAATCTTCGGCGTCAAGACCTTCGGCTAGTGTCACGGTCTTGGAGATATACTTGGTATCAGCTTCACCACCTTCATTTGCATCTTCATTCGTTATATTGTTATTGACAAAGTATTCAGTAGTAATCAAACCACTTCTACTTTTATCAAGTGCAGGAGAATGACGATTATTTGTGGTGTTGTTGAATTCAACTCTAAATTCACC
>NZ_JAHENT010000128.1 GCF_018609725.1 Methanohalobium sp.
GGTATAAAAGAATTTGTTGAAAATCATGGAATGAAACTTGAAGATATCGATTCAATGAAAATCCGCAAAGGTAGATTCGAATTTTATATGGGGGATGAGGTCAGAAGTTACAATCTTAGTGAATTTGACAGTTACAGAAGCAGTTCATGCCGGTTCTGTACAGATCTTGCATCAGAAAATGCAGATATATCATTTGGAGGTATAGGTTCTCCTGATGGCTGTACTACAGTTATTGCCCGTTCAGGTGTGGGTTATGAAATATTCAATGAAGCTGTTGATAGGGGTTACATCAAAGCCAGACAATTAACCCAGAAGGAAATGCAGCCGATTTTGAATCTTGCAAGACTTAAAAAGGTACAGATGTATTCGCTTATACGCCGTCAGAATGCCTAATTTTTTATTTTTTAATTTGCTTATGCCTGATATTCGTTTAAAAATCCATAAGTAATTAATATAAGGTACTTGTTTTTATTAATCTACATTTAAATGAATAAAGTAGGATACATTCGGTTATTTTATCCAGTTTTCGAGGAATTATAATGATTACAAAAGAAGATGTAGAACATGTGGGATGGCTTGCACGCATCGAAATCGATGAAAACGATGCTGATGAATATGCTTCCCAGCTTAATGATGTTTTAAACCATTTTGAACAGCTTGATGAAGTTGATACTGAAAATGTCCCCCCAACCTATCATGTAATAGATCTGGTTAATGTATTCAGGGAAGATGTTGCCAGAGAATCACTGACACAGGATAAAGCACTTGAAAACACTTCCAGTTCAAAAGAGGGTTATTTCAAATCCTACAGGATAATCTAATGAGAGGTACTCAGAATGGGCGAGCCGATGAATATATCAAAAATCAAGAGTGAAATTGCTAAAACTTCTTCTGAAGAGGTTTTGAACTCCTATCTTGAAAAAATCAATAAAAGCAAAATAAACGGATACTCAACCGTTTATGATGAAGCAGTGGAAGAAGCAAGAGATATTGATAAAAACGGACATGATGGCATTCTTGCTGGAGTACCTGTTGCTGTTAAAGATAACATCTCCACTGACGGAATACCAACAACCTGCTGTTCAAGGATTTTAGAAGGCTACACTCCACCCTATGATGCACATGTTGTTGAGCGTTTAAAAAGTGAAGGTGCTATTGTAATTGGAAAAACAAACATGGATGAATTTGCAATGGGAACTTCAACTGAAACCAGTTGTTATGGACCCACATTGAACCCATGGGATACTGGAAAAGTGCCCGGAGGTTCATCAGGTGGAAGTGCTGCTGTAATAGCTTCTGATGAAGCACCTGTTTCTTTGGGTTCTGACACTGGTGGATCAGTAAGATGTCCTGCTTCCTATTGTGGGGTTGTCGGACTGAAACCCACCTATGGTACAGTGTCAAGGTATGGACTGATATCATACGCCAATTCCCTTGAACAAATAGGACCACTGGCAAACAATGTCAGTGATGTTGCAATAATGATGGATGTCATTGGAGGACATGACACCCGTGACAGTACCTCTGTAAGCCAAAAAACAAATTATCAGAATACATTGAAAGATGATGTAAATGGTTTAAAAATCGGTATTCCTGAAGAATATTTTGGTGAAGGAATAGACCCTGAAGTTGAAGAATCGGTCTGGAACGCCATAAATAAATTCGAAGATATGGGTGCTACATGGGAAAAAGTATCAATGCCCAATACCAGCTACGCGCTTTCAGCTTACTATATTATTGCAATGAGTGAAGCATCATCCAACCTTGCACGATTTGACGGTACTCAATATGGATATCGTGCGGATGGTGATAACTGGCATGTGATGGCATCCAGAACCCGTGCTGAAGGATTTGGAACAGAAGTCCAGCGCAGGATTTTGCTCGGTACCTATGCACTCTCTGCAGGGTATTATGACAAATATTATCTCAAAGCTCTCAAAGTTCGCACACTTGTAAAACAGGATTTTGAAAATGCGTTATCAAATGTTGATGTCCTTATGACACCTACAATGCCCACTACAGCCTTTAAACTGGGTGAGAAGATAAAAGATCCATTATCACTCTACCTTGCAGATGTTAATACAGTTCCTGTAAATCTTGCAGGTGTACCATCGATTTCAGTCCCATGCGGATTTTCAGATGGATTACCAATTGGACTTCAGATAATAGGTAAACATTTCAATGAATCTACAATTTTGCAGGCGGCTTATAGTTTCGAACAGAATACTGATTATAATGCCGGACGACCCGGGGAGGTGGAATAATGGCTGAAGAAAATCCTGACGGAGTTGTAATAGGTCTGGAAATTCATGTCCAGTTGAATAAACTAAACAGCAAAATGTTTTGTGCCTGCTCAACAGATTATCACAATTCTGAACCCAACAGCAATACATGTCCTGTCTGTCTCGGGCTTCCGGGTTCTCTTCCTGTAATCAATGAAAAAGCAGTGGAATCAGCCATGAAAGTGGGGTTAGCTTTAAACTGTGATATTGTTGAGCAGACCCAGTTCCACAGGAAGAATTATTTTTACCCCGACCTGCCAAAAGGATTCCAGATAACCCAATATGATTACCCGATAGCAAACGACGGTAAAATCGTCATAGAAAGTGATGAAGGTGAACATGTAGTCAGAATAAAACGTGCACACATGGAAGAAGACCCGGGTCGAATGATGCATATCGGCAATATTGAGAAATCAAAGGGTACACTCATTGATTATAATCGTTCAGGGATGGCACTTCTTGAAATTGTTACCGAGCCAGATATACGAAGTCCAAAGGAATCACGCAGATTTCTGGACAAACTGAGAAATATTATCGAATATCTGGAAGTTTTTGATAGCAATCTTGAGGGTGCAATGAGAGTGGACGCAAATATCTCCCTTCAGGGTGGCTCACGGACAGAGGTAAAAAACATCTCGTCTCATAAAGGTGCAGAAAGGGCATTATTGTATGAAATAATGCGCCAGAAGAACATCATGCGTCGCGGCGGGGAAGTTACAATGGAAACCCGTCATTTTGATGAAGAAAAGGGATGTACAGTTGGACTTCGTTCAAAGGAAGCAGAACACGATTATCGGTATTTCCCTGAGCCTGATTTAACACCTCTCAGGGTGGCAGATAGAGTACCAAAGGTTACCAAGACACTACCTGAACTTCCTGATGCAAAAAGAGAGCGCTTCTTATCTCAATATGGAATGACAGAAATGCATGCAAAAGCACTGACATCTGATATACGGGTTTCTGAGTTCTTTGAAGAGGTTGCAAAAGAGGTAGACCCAAAAACCTCAGCTTCGTGGGTTGCTGATGTTTTAAAAGGTGAATTGAACTACCGTGAACTTACAGTGGATGCCTTCAAAGTAGAGGATATGATAAGTATTATACAGATGGTAACTCAGGATAAAATAACAGAAAAAAGTGCAGTAGAGGTAATCAGGCAAATACTGGACTATGGCGGAAAACCTGACGAGATTGTCAGGGAAAATGGACTTCTTAAAGTAGAAGAAGACGTTGTCAGCAAAGCAGTTACTGAAACCATACAGGAAAATGAACAGGCAGTAAATGACTATTTTGCTGGTAAAGAAAAATCTCTGAACTATCTTGTAGGTCAGGTCATGAAAAAGACCCGTGGACGTGCAGATGCCAAAGAGGTCAGAGAGTTGTTAGTGGATAAATTGAACAAGTAAAGGTCAAAAAATGGGCTGTTCTTTCAGTCCCGAGACCTTTAATTTTTAATATCAAATATTAGTGGTTTATACTTTAACGTATATCATTTATAACTATTATTTGTATTGCTTTATCAAGTAAAGGGTAATAATTTGGATTGCTGTTATTCGTTTGTAGCAACGGTTAATTCTGGTTTTTGAGGATGTATCAGCACAGGAAGTAGAATCCCTTATAGGCAGAAAAGTGGAACAGGGTCGTGAAAAGATATTCTTTGATGGAAATTCTTTTGACATTTATAAAATCAATCTGTTATCAAGGAGCATTCTCAAACTTTTAATATTGTGTGTAAGAGGTAGAATTCATAATTTTGACGACATTTATAACATATCAAAAGAAATAGATTACTCACAGTATATACCTGCTGGTAAAACTTTCGGTGTTACAGGTGCAAGGCACGGTGACCATGAATTTACAAGTATGGATGTTGCTGGTGAGGTGGGTCAGGCCGTTATAGACAGTGTGAAAAAACAAGGGGAGATCGGTTAGAAGTAAATCTTGACAGTCCTGATGTTGAAATATATGCCCTTTTAAGACATAATGAACTTATAGTAGGCATAAATATAACCGGTGAAAGTCTTCATAGAAGATTTTATAGAAGTAATACAAAACATCCTGCACCACTGAATCCAAATGTGGCTTATAGTCTGATACACCTTTCAGGTTGGAGTGGTGAACCTTTGTTAGACCCCATGTGTGGTACAGGAACAATTCTGATAGAAGCAGCACTTTTGTACAATAATATATCACCGGCAAAACACAGAGATGATTTTGCTTTTAAAAACCTGAGTTTTTTTAACCGTTATGAATATCTTTCAGTTAAAAACGAATTCCTTGAAAACGAAATAAATAAACCTCTTACGTTGATGGGTTTTGATAACTCTCCTAACTCAATAGCAGAAGCAAAACAAAATTCCAGAAAAGCTGGTATATCCCACTTAACAACATTTGGTCTTTCAGATGTAGAAGGTATTGAACCTGAAAGAAAACCCTATTTTATTATATCCAATCCTCCATTTGGTTTGAGGTTAAAAGACCCTGATTCGGTCAGTAATATAGCTATCAAATTCTGGAATAGAATATCAGAATTTGGTGATGTTTCTGTTATGATTATATCTGGCAACAAAGAATTTGAAAACAAAGCTCCCTGCGATTCTTTATGGCACAGGGAAGTTTATCTTGGAGGGCTGGTATGCAGAGTTCTTAAATATAGATTATGATTAATATTTTACTCAGGGGTTTTATGAAAATCAATGGGACAGAATTTGGAAGCATAACAATTGACGGTAAAAAATACGGGTATGATGTAATAATCTATCCTCAAAAAATTGAAAAAAGGATGAAAGAAATATCCAAAAATAAATATGGTTCAGGACATAAACTCTGTAAAGAAGAAATGAAGGAATATTTAAAAAATCTTGATAACATTGATACAGTAGTGGTTGGTAACGGTCAGAATGGTGTACTCCAGCTTCTTGATGAAACAGAAAAAATGCTTGAAGATAAAGGGGTGGAGGTTATAAACAGGAAAACACCTGAAGCGATAAATGATTTCAATCAAAAGATACAAACGCAAAATAAAGTAATTGGAATTTTTCATGTTACATGTTAATAGGAATTAAAGATTGAGGTGATAATAATGGCTGGAAAAAAGGTACTGATGGTTATAGCACAGGAAAATTTTAGAGATGAGGAATTTTTTGAACCTAAAAAGGTTTTTGAAAACAACGGGGTAGATGTTACAGTTGCAAGTACTGATACAAAACCTGCGACTGGAATGCTGGGTGGAACTGCAAAACTTGATATAAAAATATCAGATGCAGATATGGATGATTATGATGCTATTGTTATTTCCGGAGGCTCTGGGTCAAAAGAATATCTGTGGGACAATGAACAACTTCATGAGCTTGTAAACAAAGCCTATAAAGATGACAAAATCGTATCTGCAATTTGTGTATCTCCAGTAGTACTTGCAAAATCCGGAATACTGGAGGGCAAAAATGTAACAGTATTCGATGATCCCGACTGTATAAATGAGGTTAAAGAATGCGGAGCATGTTATGAAAACGAGGGTGTAGTTAATTGTGAAAACATTATTACCGGTAAAGGACCGGATTATGCAGAACAATTTGGAGAAGCGGTCTTGGATGCTTTGAGCTAAAAATGTAAATTTAAACTGTTCTATATTCCTTTTTTACAGATATTGGATGATTACTTTATCTTTTGTAAGGCTTTTTAACTTCTGAACAAAATCATTTGTTAATTCCTCGTTTATATCAGTAATAAGTTCTACTACATCAAAATAATGTTCTTCATCTATTTTTCCGTACTGTTCAATCAGAGGTTTTACTTCTTTTATGCATGAATAATCAAAACGAACTTTTAGTTGAGTTCTGTTGCATATATTAGTAATTCCAGCATTCTCTATAGCTTCAATTGCGGTTTCTCTATAAGCCCGTGTAAGACCGCCAAACCCGAGCTTAATCCCTCCAAAATAACGTGAAACAACTACTACAGCATTCTGGATACTTTTAAGGTCCATAACTTTATAAACAGGTTTTCCGGAACTTCCAGCAGGTTCGCCGTCATCGTCGTATTTAACAGTGAGTTCGTTACTGTTTTTTATTATATATGCTGAAATATTATGGTCTGCGTCTTTATGATGGTTTTTAATTTTTTCAATAAATTTTATGGCTTCTATTTCTCCATTTATCGGTTCAGCATATCCCAGAAATACAGAATTTTTTATATCTTTACGGGATTCACCTGTATTTTTAAGCGTTTTATATTTAGTCAATGGTACCCCTTATACCAAGTGATTTATTAATAATTATATTAATCTGTTGTCGGGTAGATAATTTGCCGATTATAAAAAGTGCAGAGATATTGATATATCAACTACAAAAATTGTACTGGATGGAAGCAGAATTTGAACAGCTTGCAATATGTGATGCCAGACTGGAGCTTATGGGTGAATACAAGGATGAACTGGACATACTTGAGAACAACTCCCAGCAAAACAGAAACCTGATTAAAAACTGGCTTAATATAACAAATACAGACTCTTCTCAATGCAAATTGTTGAATATTGATAAAAAATACGATTTTGTAGGGATGGATGCTCCACATGTTTTCAGAGTACTGTATAAATATGCAATTTACATAAAAACTGTTTATGATGACATAAACAACATAAACAAGGATATAATATCAGCCATGCTGTCGAATGAAACCTATATTGATGATTTTTCTTTTGATATTGATTCTATGCTCACCCGTCAAAAAGAATCAGTCGATACATGTATGAACATCTGCGGCGGAGCTTCAACTGTATTTGGAATTTAAACCTTTTATCACAGTATAAACAACAAAATAATACTTATATGATGAAAACTAAAACATTTATAACTTTAATTACCGTGTTTAAAAAAAATTAAACCACGGTAAAAATCAATATAGTAAGGGATATTTATGAAAATTCGAGTAGTTAGTGCAAAAGATGAAATAGAAAATCTAGATGAAAGTGAGGAAATAGTGCACCTTGCGTTCAGACCATCCAACACCGACATATTTACTATTGTATCAAAATGTCCGAACCTTAAAGCATTGCACCTGCCAAGTTCCTATAAGAAAACACTATCTGAATCTGCAAAAATGTTTCTGGAAATGCAGGGTGTTGACCTTCTTGAAGGAGATGTATGGGGACATAGAAAAGATATCAATGAATACTCTGAAGTTTCCAGAAATGTTTATAAAAAGATTGATGAACTAAAAGAAAAAGGAATGGATGAAGAGGAAATTGTGAAAAAGATGGAAAAAGAAACGAATTTGAGTTCGGATTTTATAAAGTTCCTTGTCGGGCAAAAAGCCTGATTTTTCTTTTTTATCAAATACTTATCTAATCTGTATTTTCATGACAAAGGAGTGTAGGGGTCAAAGGAAACCAACGAGTTTAGAGCTTGTCCGACAATTAATTTCAAAGCGAATTTTTTTCACAAAAAGAACTACCAAGTAACAAAAATCATCAATCCTAACTGTTTCTATTATATCAAGCGGTAGCATCCGTATCTGGTTTTTTGATGGTTAAATGCTATTAATAAATAAATTAATCTTTGATCTACATTTATCTTACTGATAAATAAAATAAATTGATAGTAATGAATTGTCGGACAGCCTGTTTAGTCGTTGGTAGCTGACGGGTTATTTATTGATATCAATTGCGTTTATTATTTATACACTCTAACTTCAATAAAACACTTTATATGGAACCCATGATTTTAAATCTGATAATACTTATTACTGCTTTATTATCTCTTGTTAAAGGTTCAGATTATTTTGTTGAATATGCTTCCACAATAGCAAAACTGCTTGGTGTTTCAGAATTTGTTATAGGGTTGACCCTTGTATCAATAGGAACATCCATACCGGAACTTGCTTCATCCATGGCAGCTGTGTTCCAGCAAGCAGAGGATGTAGTTATCGGTAATATAATCGGGTCAAATATTGCAAATATTGCACTTGTTGTAGGGTTTGCAGTATTGTTTGCAAATATAAAAACCGATAGAAAAATACTGAAAAAAGACGGCTACATTATGCTTTTTGCAGTAATTCTATTTTTTATTTTTTCTCTGGATTACAATATCTCCCGGTTTGAAGCGATTATATTCCTATTTTTATACCTATCGTATATATTCTATTCATGGGATCCGTACAGGTCTAATGATTCAGACAAAAAATCGTATATTGAAGAGTTTCTACGATATTCTATCAAGTTCAAGTATCTTAAAACCATCAAAAAGAGAATGAAACCTACAACATCAACTGATATAAATGGTAGAAATAATAAAAAACTATTAAAATCTTTTGTAATTTTATCCATCAGTGGTATTGCAGTAATACTTGGAGCAAGATATTTTATCCAGCAGGCTGTTTATTTTGCCAATATTTTTAATGTTTCTGACACAATTATTGGAATAAGTCTGGTGGCACTGGGAACATCCCTCCCAGAGCTTATGGTCACAGCAGCATCAGCTAAAAAAGGTTATGGATATCTGATACTTGGAAATGTTATTGGTTCTAACATTACAAACACTTTTCTAATATTGGGTTTATCTGGTCTGGTGGTACCACTTGGTATTGTTGGAACTGATTTATTTTTAATTATGACGTTTATGATATTTCTCAGCGCAATCCTTTTGTTGTTTGTCTGGACTCAATGGGAGTTAAAGCAGCCTGAAGGAGTATTTTTATTGTTGGTTTATATTTTGTTTATAACAACCTTGTTAACCCAGTATAGTCCATCAGAGGTTATATACACATAAATGCATCAAATGGTTAGTTATGAAAATAGGAATAGTTGTTCATGGTCCAGAAGTTGTAGATTCGGGACAGGCTAAATTAATACTGGATAAATTATCATCAATGTATGATAATTTAACCGCTCAACTTGGGGGTTCAATGGGTAAAACAGCAGTCATTGATGCAGGTTTTGAAAATCTGATTGATATAAACGGGTGTTTGAAACCAAGCCAAAGTATCAGACATCTGGAAAAAATCGAAAATTGTGATATAGTATATCTATTAACCCAATCTAAATCTGTTGATAATGGTCACATCTTTGGAAACATGGTGATAGAAAAATTGGATAATCCCAAAATACCGGTTTTACAAATTGAAACACAGGGTAGCGGGGTAATAATTCCATGGACAAAAAATTCTACAAACCATGCAAAACCCCTATCTGATTTGTTGGGTTTAAAAATTTTAACTCCGGTAAATATTGCTTCTGGTATTTATAAAAATGGTTCAACTATAAAAAGAGAGATTTCCGGTGTGTCACCCGGAGAGTGTATATTTTTAAACGGAATCATAATAGGAAGATCTGAATCAAATAAAGTAACCATCGTTGTAGATAACGGTTTCATAAAATCAATTGAAGGCGGAACTATAAAGCAACATGGGGTTGAAAAACTTCATCAGTATGATGGAAGAGTACCTGTAGATATAGAAAATGCATGGATAAAAACAGGTTTGTTAAGACGTAGCTGTAATTATTCTCCACTGGTTAAATGTAATAGTACTGGAAATAATGACGGTTTTAGAGCGGTTTTAATTGATCATGACGCTGATAACTGTTTTGACTTAGCATTTAAGGTAGATATGGCGGTTACAGTAGGTGATGATACAACAATAGTTGCAGCAGATATATTTTATAGATTTGCAGTTCCTGTAATAGGTATTATAGATGGTGATAGGGATGTGGCATTTCAAAATATGTGTATTTATCCCGGCACATGTATATTAAAGTCAAAACCCGGCTATGACGATATTTTGGGTAAAAAAATTGGAAATGAAATCTTTAATGGGGAAAAAATAGTTGATTTTTATACAATGGAATCTTTTAAAAGGGAAATAATATATTTAGGAGGAGAGATTATTGAATCTGTTATTCAATACTAATTCTGCAATTTTAAAACAGATAAAAATCTAAAAGTTTAAATATAATAATGAACAACATAAATATTGTAGACGGGGGTTTACTAAAACTCTTAAATAAATATATTTGTACCTATACAATGGGGGTTTATTTATAAATGAAAGATTTTGAAGTGAATATATTAGATGAGAACGACTATAAGTTTATAGATACTTTGAAAAGCCTTGGAATGTCACGCAATGTAGCAACTGCACTGACGTATTTGTCCAATGTTAAACGCGCATCATCACAGGAAATTGAAATGTGCACCGGTTTAAGACAGCCGGAAGTAAGTGTTGCCATGCGAACAATGAGTGATAACAGCTGGATAAATATCTATAATAAAAAGACAGCAGGCAAAGGTAGACCAACCAAAATCTATGAACTGACTACTCCTGTTGAAGACATTATCAAACATTACGAACAAAAAATACTGAAAAAGAATCAAGAGGCTTTGTCAGCAACTAATAAACTAAAAAGTATGTGTTCGAAGATGTAAACCTTCTTCACATACTATTTTTCTTGGTTTACCCACCTGATGTTATTTTTAAAACTTGGATTTTTCCGGATTCGACTACACCATCAAGTGGAGTGGCGTTTCCATCTTTTAAAACAATAACTGATTCTTCATTAATATCAAGTTTTTTGAGTAAATCTTCATATGTTGTTCCTTTTTCAATATTTACAGATTGTTCTGAATTATCATCAGGAACGATTTTAACATCAACTGTGATATCATTCTTCCTGTTCATGTCCATACTCATACTCATATTCAGATTCGGTAAGTGGCTCACCACCTTCTTCTTCTACCTTTTCAAAGGAATCAAGATTTTCATTAATTAGTTTCTCTTCCAACTCTTCTTCCTTTTTTGAACCTTTACGCTCATAATGTCTTTTGTTATATTTTGACATTCAAAGCCACCTCAATTTATACTTTGTTTGTGATAGTTATTAATCTTTTGTAATTTAGGCTATATATTTTCATCAGAATTTTAGATTTAAGATTGGTATACATACAAGTTAAAATTTAGATTTAAGTTATATGCCAATATATAGAAACATTTTTATATTCTTTTTCTAAGGACAGGATATATTAAATGCATCAGCCTTTTGTAATACAGTCGTAATCTATATTTGCATGTACCATTTCTGGAACTTCACCCCAAAAACCCAAATGTTCTCCCTGAATGACAACTGCACCTTTTATATCGGGAATATTTTCAATCACACTGAATGAATTTTCGACAAATTCCTTTCCCACATCAGTAACAGCATTGCCCAGTTCAGTAGCAGCAGAATCTGCAAGAGATACATTGTCGGAAAATACAATTGCTGCATCAGCCATTCCAAAACTTATAGATGGACCAACTGTTCCGGATGAAGTACATACACCGGTAATAGTAGTTCTGGTTTCCATTTTGAAAGCAAGATTCTTGAAGGCAGATGTACCAGCATATATTCCTATTGTTGCAGGTCTATCGTTAATAAGTGCAATATCTCCGCCGTTGTCTACAATTGCAAAATCTTCTCCTGCATCTCTCATGGCTTCAACAGCAA
>NZ_JAHENT010000129.1 GCF_018609725.1 Methanohalobium sp.
AAAAGCGATAGGAGTAAGCAATTTTAGAGTAGAACAGATGGAATGTTTTTCTGAGTATGTGGACATTAATACCTGTCAGTCACCCTATAATATATTTGAAAGACAAATTGAGGGAGGGGTTATACCCTACTGTATAAGAAACAATATAACTCTGTTGACCTATCGTTCTCTCTGTCAGGGTATTCTTACTGGAGCACTTGTATATAACACTGATTACAGTAAACATCCGGTTAAAAAAGACGACCCAAAATTCAAATCGCCAAGATATGAGCAGTATTTGGATGCGGTGAAAAATTTAGCTAACTTTATAAAGACTGAACACAATAAATCCATGATAGATCTGGCAATCCAATGGATACTGGATAAAGCCAACACAGTGGCATTGTGGGGGGCTTGGAAACCAGAACATATAGAAGATGTTAATCTGCTCTCCAACTGGAGTGTAGATAAGGAAACAAGGCATAGAATTGAACAAATAGTGAATGAATATATCAACGACCCAGTTGGTCCGGAATTTCTTGAACCACCAAGCAGATGAGTTATATAAATATGATATAATTCAATAGGAGAGTGTCGTAGATGGGAAATAAATGTGAATACTGGGATATATCTCCCTCCAAACCCGTGATTGGTGATACGTTAACCATCTACGGTAAATCCCTGCCCAACGAATCTATAGAACTTTTAACCTCATTTGATAAAAATGTACCAGTGTCATCTGAAGGTGATTATGAATATTACTTAGAAAAGATGAACGTACCAGAAGGTATTATTTATTATACAATAACTGCAGTAGGTGTTAAATATCTCAAACTGGGAGTTAAATTGTTATTCTGGTTTACCCGAAAAAAAGAAGCTTCACACGGTACTGCTGTCTTTTATGATAAGCATATACCTTCTGGTTCATATGATATCAAAATATATGGCAAAGCAAAAGATAGTGTATCCAAAGTCAATATAAATATAAAAGTCCTCCAATCGTTAAAAGCAGATAATCAGGGTAATTTCAGATACGATTATGATACATCCTCACTTCCTGAAGGCAAATTTCTTATCGGTGTGGAAAATACATCCAAAAGGATTGAATTGAAAAATAAAAGTTAATAATCCGGTCTATAATCATTATCAACTTTTTCTTTTGTTCAGGTGTTTGTTAAGTTTAAAACCGACATATGCCAATAAAGCTACAACAACAGCAACTGTAGCAAAAAAGAACAATCCAATAAGGTTAAAATACGCTGTTAAAGGAGATTTTTCAAAAAATTCTGATTTTAGTTCAGGCATTGTCAATATAGCGTTTATAAATTCGCCGATGCTCCATGTTTCTTTATAACCTACAACAAGAACATATTTTCCTTCATTGTCGGGGCTGAACACTTTGATATTATAGGTTCCGTTGCTAACGTTAACTCCCTGTGGATAGCCATCATTATTGCCTTTTTCAAATGTAGATCCTCTAAAATAATAGTCTCCTCCAAATTCTTCGTAATATCGTGTCCAGTTATGTTCAGTACCATTAAGAAGGACATGGAAATCTTTATGTTCGTCTTCATGTTTTCTTGTAATTTTTGCAGAAACATCTTTGTCAATATCCTTTATATCAGGGACTGACAGACTGACATATAATTTATAGGGTTCTTCTGAATCAATTTTGTAATAATGGGGTTTTCCATCAAGTTCCCCATAGAAAGCTTGAGATGTTTCTGGGTTTTTTATTAATGTGGAATCATCAGAAACAATCCGTGGTTGGTGGGCTGTAGATATTGTTATTATTAGAAGAAAAGCTACTATAATAAGAATGATTTTTCTCATAAACACTCCCTTAAGTAAAGGTTGTATATCATTTCCAATAATCTTTATCCCTATCTTCATCTACAGACGGTTGAAGTTTTGTCGGATACGGATGGAATAATCGGTCATCTTTAATCCCTGTATTATCAAATCTGAGAACGTATAATTTAAGAATTTCAAGTAGACCGTGTAATGTTATTAAATTCTGTTTATATTTTTCAAGTACTTGATTGAAATACTCTATTTCACTTTGGGGTACTTTTGATGAAAATTGCGAAAAAATAGTATTTGCTGTTTGCAGATAATATTCAGATATTGGTGGTTTTGAAAACAGTTCCTTAAGATGATATTCGTAGTTATCAAACAATGTTTTTATTGTTATGTCAAAACAATTTTTAATTAGTGATTCCAGTTCGTTATAAATTTTTATATTGTATGTAAGGAATAAATAATGATGTTTCTTATGATATTTAATAAGTTCATCTATAGATTCTTTTGATTTTATTCTTCTAAACTCGGTGAATGCAAAAAGGTTGGTTAGAAAATGATGTCTTATTCTGCCATTTCTCAACCTGTCATTTTCTTCTACAGGATAGCCATTATATCTTTCAAGAATTTTTGCTGCAAAAAATCCACTTCCCTTTTCTATAACAGTTGCGGATTCCATACCAGAATAAACTTTTATATTGCGGTATCCAATTGTTGGCGAACCTGATTTGAATATAAAACCATCAACATCTTGTAACTTACCCAAAAAATCATCTGTGAATTTGTCCATTTCTTCTGTTATATCTCTATTTGTTCTGTGCTGGATCAACCTGTATCTTCCGTTTATTTTCACAATTCTTATCGGGTCTCTGGGAACACCAAGACCAATTTCAACTTCTGGGCAAACTTTAATGTAGTCTACGTAGGGTTCGAGATCTTCTACTATTTGGGAGCTTATTACATGCCCATCATATCTAACATTTTCAAATTCCAGACATCTACTAACAAGCACCTTTGGTCTTGGAAATCCGTCCATAATTACCACCAACAAATTTTAAATTTAGCTATTTTTGAAAAGTTGAAATTATAAAATTACGAATTCTTATATATTTATATTAACTTATAAGCAACTTAAAAATATTGAAACACAATTTCTAAACTTTATTAAGTATATATGATCCATTTTAAAAATTTATAATATTATATATAAAATATTTTATTTATTTGGAAAATCTATATATTATATAATCCCTATATATTCTATACGAAATTATGTTTGCCATGGGGAGTGAAATATAATGAAAATAAGATATTTAGTTGTATTATTAACTATTTCAATGGTTTTAGTTTCAGGATGTGTTCAAACAGAACAACAAACAGAAAAAAATATAGTTGAAACTGCTCAGGATTCAGATTCATTTAATACACTTGTTCAGGCTGTTCAGGAAGCTGAGTTGGCCGAAACTTTAAGTGGTGAAGGTCCTTTCACAGTATTTGCACCAACAGATGAAGCATTTGATAAATTGCCAGAAGGTACTCTTGAAGAATTACTCAATGATAAAGAACAACTGAGGAAAGTGCTAACATATCATGTGGTTTCTGGGGAATACATGGCAAATGAAGTTGTGGAAATGGATAGCATAAAAACAGTTCAAGGTGAAAATTTGTCTATTACTGCTAATGGGGGTGTAATGGTAAATGATGCAAATGTTACACAGACTGATATAGAAAGTAGTAATGGAGTCATCCATGCCATAGATAAAGTTATATTGCCGCCATCAATGACCGAAAATGAAGAAATGAATATTGTAGAAACCGCAATTTCAGAAGGTTCTTTTAATACACTGGTACAGGCGATGCAAGCTGCAGGTTTAGAAAATACTCTTAGGGGTGATGGACCATACACAGTATTTGCACCAACAGATGAAGCATTTGAAAAACTTCCAGAGGGAACTATTGAAAATTTGCTTGCAAACGAAGAACAATTAACAAATGTATTAACCTATCACGTGGTTTCTGGGGAATACATGGCAAATGAAGTTGTGGAAATGGAATCAATTGAAACTCTTCAGGGCAGTACGCTTGAAATAACTACAACATATGGTGAAGTGAATATTGGTAATGCTACCGTTGTGCAAACCGATATAAACTGCAGTAACGGAGTTATTCATGTAATTGATGAGGTTTTAATACCCTAATTAAAGCATGTAAAATTCCGCTATCTAAAAAATAATTTTCAGAAAGGGTATTTCCCTTTCTAACTTTTACTTTGTTTTAACTTCAAATCCTTTAGACCCAACAGTTTTGTTGTAGATATATCCTGCAATCAAACCTATTAGATACCCTGAAACACCATAAAAAACAGGCAGCATAACAATAGACCACTGTCCCAATAAAATTGAAAATATACCTTCTCCGGGTAAATAACCACTAAATGCTGCCATAGTTGTAAACATGCCATAAATGAATCCAGCAGTACCGTTGGCTATAGCAAGTATTTTTGCTAACCCTGAGATGTCGATTTCTTTTATTATAACCATTAATCTTCCCCACTCAAAATTACCATTTTTTAATATGTAATATTATAGTAATTGGTTATAGATATAATTTATTAGTTAGGCTTTTTACAAAACCGGTTATAAACCAGAAATTAATTTATTGTTAACCGTTAAACTATTAATATTCGTTTTCTACTGATTACTTCAACTAAACTTCTCTGATACCCCTATATTGACCCGCAGTATATGAGGAACCCCCATGCAAAACCTTATAGTAAATACTTACAGATATAAAGATCTCCCCAGGAACGCCAGAAGAAACGCTATACAAGAGTATAAAGAAAAACTCCATAAAAATGGGATTGTAGATGGAATAATATTGAACAGGTTAAAACAATCATTGAAAAGGAAAGGTCTTCCAACCAAAGATATTGATTTCTCGATTGGCACACGAAAAGAAGATTTTGTGCATTTTTACGGACCTGTAACAATTAAACAATTTATAGATACATTCAATCAGTCTCTGGATGATTATCCAGAACTGGGTAAACTTGATGATATGGAACAAAATGCGATTTTCCAGATAGAGCCTGTATCCTGTGTATTTTGCGAAAATCAGAACAATATGTTAGTCAGTTACTATTTGCTCAATTCTGAAATTGATGGCAATAAATACCATAGTGAACTTGCTTCACTTTCAAGATTTATACACCAAAAATCTCTTGAGACTGCCATCAGCCTTATAGATGAAGCATATAGGGTGGCATCAGACCAGTATAATGAAAATGTGATAGAAAACGAGTTAATCAAAAGGGATTATGAATTCTTGGAAAATGGTGCCTTTATAAACCCAGCGTTGTTTGACAGAATATCGTATATGGGATAAACCAAAAAAGGGTTGATTTTAATTAACCCTCTTTCTGGTTCCTCATTTTTTCTCTTTTCATCATATCGTGTTCTCTTTTGTTTTTCGGCTCTTCAACATTTTTTTCGCTTAAAAATCCAAGTAGTTTATCTTTAAGTCTCATATTTTTAAGCTCCGTTCCAAACTATTTTTAAAACTTATCTGCTACCCAGATTATTGTTTTGATATATATGTGTTTTCATAACCATACCCACCGCCACCGGGTGTTTCTATTGAAAACACATCATCTTTATAAACCCGGAATTTTGCTTTTCCTCCTATTTCTATAACTGAACTATCCTTGCGGATGACCCTGTTGGTTCCGCATTTACCGGGATTTCCACCATACAGCCCAAATGATGGATATTTTCTGTGGCTTGACAATATGGCGGCATCCATTTCTTCAAGAAAACGTATCTTTCGGATTATTCCATTTCCACCGCTGTATCTGCCACATCCACCGCTGCCTTCCCTTATTGAAAATTCTTCCAGTATTACTGGGTATCGTGATTCCAGTACTTCAGGGTCGGTGATTTTTGAATTTGTCATATGGGTATGAACTGCATCAGTTCCATGAAATCCTGCCCCTGCTCCTGAACCACCACAAATCGTTTCATAATATTGATGGGATTTGTTTCCAAAAGTAAAATTGTTCATTGTTCCCTGTGAAGCAGCCATAACACCCAGAGCTCCAAAAAGAGTATCCACTATGTATTGAGAGGTTTCTACATTACCCGCAACTACAGCTGCTGGGTATACAGGATTTAACATCGAACCTTCAGGAACAATGATATCGATTGGTCTGAGACATCCATCATTTAACGGAATATCTGATTCAATCATTGTTCTAAAAACATAAAGTATAGCTGCTTTACACACAGAAACGGGTGCATTGAAGTTGCTGGACAATTGTGAGGATGTACCTGTAAAATCAATACAGGCATTTTTATACTCATTGTCAATTTTTATCTGGACTTTTATAATACTACCATCATCCAGTTGGTAGGAAAAATTCCCATGATTTAACTTATCAATGACTTTACACACTTCTGATTCAGCATTGTCCTGAACATACTGCATATAAGCTTTAATGGTCTTAGGTGAATACTGGTCTTTCAGCTTTTGCAGTTCCTGAGAACCTTTTTCATTTGCTGCAACTTGGGCATGAATGTCTGAAATGTTTTTTTCTGGGTTTCTTGCAGGATAATCACCCGAATTGAGCCATTTAACCAGTTCATTCTCTTGGAAAATTCCATTATCAACCAATTTTATACCACCGGTAAAAACACCTTCCTCATGGATGTTTTTGCTATCAGGTGGCATTGATCCGGGAGTTATTCCTCCAATGTCTGCATGATGACCTCTTGAGGCAATATAAGAATATATGTTGTTGTAATTATCAAATACAGGTGTAACAACTGTAATATCTGGCAGATGTGTACCCCCATGATAAGGAGAATTGAGCATATATACATCTCCTTTTTTCATATCTGCTCCTTTACTATTTATGAGTGATTTTACACATTCACTCATTGAACCGATATGTACAGGTATATGAGGAGCATTTGCTACAAGATTCCCTTTTTTATCAAAAAGAGCGCAGGAAAAATCTCGGCGTTCTTTTATGTTTACAGAATGCGCAGTATTTTGCAGAGTGTATCCCATCTGTTCAGCAACAGACATAAAGCGGTTGTTGAAAATTTCAAGTATTACAGGGTCAACTTCTGTACCAATAAAATCACCATCAAAACCCTGATGGGTACTTGTAAGAATTATATGGTTTTGTTCAGTAATTTCGGCTTTCCATAACGGTTCTATTACAATGGTTGACGTGTTTTCGATGATTACTGCAGGTCCATCAATTCTACATCCCGGTTTTATATCCTCACGTCTAAATACCGGGGTATCATTATATTTACCATCGTTAAACATTTCTATGTTCCCAGTGGGAACACATTCCCTGTTTTTGCTAATTTTTTGTACCGGTTCTGATTTTATATCGGAAGCACTGATAACCTCCATTGAAACAGCTTCTACAACGACTGTTTTTTCAGGAGACATGAATCCAAAACGTTGTTTGTGTTTTTTATTAAAATTTGAGATTATAGATTCTTTATCCATCCCTTCAACAAAATTAACCATGAGTGTGGTATCTGAACCTTTATACCTCAAATGTATTTTTGAAACTGAACTTATTTTATCCGATGTAATACCCTGCCTTACAAGTCGATTTTTACCTTTTTCTTCAAGTTTTAGAAAGATTTCTTTGATGTTGTTTAATACTTTATTATCGAATTGTTGTTCTACAGCATGTTCCAGTATTTCTCTCTGGTCTGCAAGCCCTATACCATAGGCAGACAGTACTCCTGCATATGGGTGGATAAAGATTTTATTGATACCCAGTTTATCTGCTACTTTGCAGGCATGTTGACCACCTGCACCACCAAAGCAGCATAAAGCATATTCTTTGATGTCATATCCACGTTGGATTGTGATTTTTTTTATAGCATTTGCCATGTTTTCTACAGCCACATCCAGAAACCCTTCTGCTACTTCTTCATGTGTATGATTTTTACCTGTGTAAGACATGATTTTATCAGCCAGTTCATCGAACTTCTCGAAAACCAGTTGATTATCCAGTGGAAGATTTGCATCAGGTCCGAAAACGTGGGGGAAATATTCAGGGTTTATTTTGTTTAGCATCAGATTGCAATCAGTAACCGTAAGGGGGCCACCACGCCGATAACATGCAGGGCCAGGGTCGGAACCTGCAGAGTCAGGACCAACTTTGAAACGTTCACCGTCAAAATGCAGGATAGAACCACCGCCTGCTGCAATAGTATGTATCTGCATCATGGGTGAACGCAGATGAATTCCATCGATTATATTTTCAAAACTTCGCTCATATTCCCCTCTATAATGAGCCACATCAGTAGAAGTACCACCCATATCAAAACTAATAACCTTATCAAAACCAGCCATATTGGATGTAGTTACAGCACCAACAACACCACCAGCAGGACCTGAAAGGATACTGTCCTTGCCCTGAAATGAATCTGCATTTACAAGTCCGCCATTGGACTGCATGAACATCAATCTGGTTTTTTCGGTTTCATCATCTTTTTCATGAGTCCGGTTGTTTTCAAGCATAGATATTATATCGTTTATATATCTTCCAATCACAGGTGACAGATAGGCATCCACTATTGTTGTTTCGGCACGGCTTATCAGTTTTATAAGTGGGCTTGTATCATGGGACATTGATATCTGGGAAAATCCGATTTCTTTTGCAATTTCTGCAACTTTAATTTCATGTGAGGGGTATCGATAGGCATGCATGAAAGCAATGGCAATAGAGTTAAACCCAGAATAATAAGCGGATTTTAATTTTTCACGTACTGATTCAAAATCAGGTGGATTAATCACCTGTCCCTCTGCATTATATCGTTCAGGCACTTCTATTACACAATCGTAAACTTGTTGAGGTTTTTTTATTTCAAGAGCAAATATGTCAGGCCGGTTCTGGTAACCGATACGTAATGTATCTTTAAACCCTTTAGTGATTACAAGAACAGTTTTTTCACCCTTTCTTTCTAAAAGTGCATTGGTTCCTACAGTTGTACCCATTTTAATAACATTGATTTTATCTGCGGGTACAGTTGCATCATTGGAAGAATCAAGGATATCTTTTATTCCCTGTATAGATGCATCATGATATTGTTCAGGATTTGTGGAAAGTAATTTGTGAGTTACCAGATTCCCATCAGGTCTTTTTGCAACTATATCTGTAAACGTACCGCCTCGGTCTATCCAGAATTGCCATTTATCGGATTTCATGATTAATTCAATAATATTGTTTTTGTATATTCATTATCATTTGTAGGATTGAAAATATATTAACCAATTTTGACAATATTTAAATATAATCTCCGTGATATAGGTTATAGGGGAGATTTATGGTATTGCTAGAATTATCAACTATAATTATTGCTTTGATAGCATTAGCAGTGATTTATTTCTTTTTCAAGACGTTTAAATCATTGATAGTAAATGCCATAGTAGGACTGGTTATTTTATTTGGTGCAAATATGTTATTTGGTCTCAGTATTGCATATTCTTGGCTTGTAATTTTGATTAGTGCAATAGGTGGAGCATTGGGTGCATTGCTTATTATAGTCTTGCATGTGCTTGGGATCGCGTTTTAAAATATTAAGTACCAAATTCGATAATGAATTTGCTTCCTTTTTTTCTAAGCAACCCCCTATCTGGTCGACAAGGGTATTTACAAGCCTGAAACCCAGTGAATCGGTATCATGTATATCTATGTCTTCAGGAATCCCTATACCGTTATCAGCTACAATCAATGTATAATTTTCATTGTCAATTTGGTGGAGCATAATTTTTATTTCTCCTGATTCATTTTCAGAAAACGCATATTTTAGTGAATTGGACACAAGCTCGTTGATAAGCATAGCAAGCGGTATTATAGTATCAATATTAAAATAAACATTATCAATATCATCTACATCCAGTGTAATGTTGTTATCACCGTATAATCTGGTAAGATGAGTTAAAAGGTCCTGAATATAATCTTTAAAATTGATATTGTTCAGGTTGCTGGTTTGGTAAAGTTTTTGATGAACAAGTGACATTGAAACAATACGGTTTTGTGTATCTTTAAAGGCTTCAACTACATTTTCATCATCGAATTTTTCAGATTGGAGATTAATAAGACTTGATATAACTTGAAGATTCTTTTTGATTCGATGATGTAACTCCAGCTCCCTCATCCTTTCAGCATTTCTGATTTGTTCTGTCTGTTCTTCTACACGGTTTTCAAGTTCGGTGTTAATTTCTTCCAGTTTATTTGTATATTCTTTTATTTTCTCTTCAGTCCGGACTTTATCGGTGAAGACCTTTCAGACTATACCTTTTGGCAAATTCAAGCAAAAACTTAGGTCTAAATGTGAGTACTACGGTATCAATTATATAGAGGTTGATGAAGCATATACCAGTAAAACCGATGCTCTTGCATTAGAACCCATTATAAAACACTAAAAACATGGGTAAAAGAATCAAAAGAGGATTGTTCCAGTCTTCTACTGGTAAACTGCTTAACGCCGATGTTAATGGAGCATTGAACATATTAAGAAAAGTAGTCGGTAATTCCCTTTTCTTTAAAGGGATAACCGATAGTGGATGTGTGAACCATCCAAAAAGGACTTTGTAAATTGAAAATTTACAAATGTCTTTAAATCTTTGATTTAAAGAGTAAGACTTTTTGGAGTAAACTCTTTCTGAAGCCACTTGGTCTTTAGCCAAGTGGTAGTTCACCTTTCCATCTGTATTGTGAAATACAATCATTTCAGACGTAGAATTAAGGATTACACTTTTTTCTTCTTCTGCTTTTTTTCTTTCTGTAGTATCCCTGGCTATACTGAGAACAGCAGGTTTGTCCCTATAATGGATTAGTGTAGAATTGACTTCTACAGGAATTTTTGTGCCATTATTTATTATATGTACAGATTCAAATTTTAACTGTCCGGTTTCAAGTATCTCATCTGTTTTTTCTTTAACGCCACTGCTGGGATATTTGTAGTCAACATCCTGTGCAGCCATTGAAAGTAATTCTTCTCTGGAATATCCCAGTCTTTTAACAGCAGTCTCGTTAACATCCAAAAAATTTCCTTGAAGGTTTTGCACAAAAATAGCATCGTTCATATTGTTAAAAAGGTAATTAAATTCGTCTGCTGTTTTTCTGAGCTCATCATGTACCTTTTTCCATTCAGTGATATTCTGTGTGACTCCGTATATTTTTAAAGGATTGTTATCATTGTCACTTATTATTCTACCATGTGTTTTGACATTTCTTATTTCACCAGTATCCTTTCTGATAATACGAAATTCAATTTCATAGGATGATGAAATATTGGCTCTGTAGAAACCCTGTTCTGATAAAACTCTCTAATTCTGAAACGATTTAAGAAAAGGAGATCCTTTTTGGTTTTGGACAAAAACCAGAAAAAGGAGCAATTATGAAAAGGAACAACATATACCTTAAATTTATCGATGAAACATTAAAAATTATCAGAGGAACCAGACTACCATTGTATTCGAGTAAATACTCGAAACAGACCTATGACCAGCACCAGCTAATGGTGCTGGTACTGTTTAAAGAGTACATGGTTGCCGATTACAGGAGTTTCACAAAGACTGGAACTTGAAAATGTTCCACACTTTACTACATTACAAAAGTTCGTTAGCAGGATATCCACTTACAAGTTCAACCGGATACTCAATCAAACAGTAAAACTGTTCTACAACCGGGGCGACAGCCCCGGTATAGTAGCAATCGATGCTTCCGATATGACCAGCTGTTATGCAAGCTACTATTATTCATCGAGGACTGATACGTACCGCAAGAATTTCCTGAAAACCTCTATATCCGTGGATACGGATAAAATGATTATATTAGCAGAAAAAATCACTAAAAACCCTGCACATGACGTTAAACATGCAGTACCGCTGCTTAGACAATCACACAGTATTAAAAAACCATTTTACTACGTTATAGATAAAGGGTATGATTCAGAAAGAATCTATGAACTGATAAGAGATGAATTAGACTCCTATGCTGTTATTCCTATAAGAAATAAATCCAGGAAAAAAATCAACGGCAAATACAGGAAATAAATGTACATTGATTTCAGTGAAGTTATCTACTTTGAAAGGAATCTGGTTGAAACTGTGATTTCTGTCATAAAAAGGTTGTTTGGTGAAGAGGTCAAAGCGAGAAAATACAGAAATCAAGTCAAAGAAGTTAAAACAAAACTGATTCTGTACAACATCCACAGGTCTATAGTAAATTATGATGTTTTAATTATCATAAAGGTTTTCTACAGAGCCGAATTATTCAGGCAATCCTGCAATTTATTGTCCATGTATGGGATGTCTTCAGGGTGTACAAGCTGGAGTAATTTATTGTATGTCAAAACTTTGCTATTGTGTCCATGAATTTTACGCCGTTCATTTGAAACAATGATTTTAGTATTTTCTATATCCCACTCCCAGCTATCTACACTTGATAGGTATTCGGCTTCTTTGAAAAGTGTTTTATATTTTTGTAATTCTTTATTCTCGTTTTCAAGTTTTTCAATATACCTCTGTAGCTCATTTGATGATGATTTTTCAGTGCTATCTCACATTATATTCATCCTTAACCAGTATTAACCACCCAATAGTTTGACTTGGGTAAAAAAGTTATGTATAGTGGGATAGTTCTGCAAATTTTAAATGTACAGAATCAGTAATTTCCATGATTGAGAAGGAATTTGATAAAATCAAGGTCTAATCTTGTTTCTTTGCCCATTTTTTCAATAATTTCATCTTCTGACAAACCTTCATTAACCATTTCCCTTAACTTTTTATATATACTATCAGGAACTTCATAATATTCGTTTATATCTTTTCTGTGTCCCCATATATCACCTTCTATGAGTGAAACATCGTGTATATCAAAAAACATTTTCATGGATTTTGAGAGCGTTTTCATGTATGAACTGGGTATTTGAATAGCTTTAATATTTGGATTATTAGATATAGCATTAAATATATCAGTATTTGATGGTCTAAAAGCAAAATGGATATATTCATCGTTTTTATCAATATTTTCAATATCGCTTTTTGTACTTATAACTCTGAACTTCATGTAAATCACTCTGTGGTTTTAATTTAGTTAATTGAGAAAACTTTTAAACTATATTTTAAAATAGTATGGTCAACTATTTAAAAATTTTGTTCATTGCAGAAAATATAAAAATGAACAACAAAACAAATAATTTGAATTTAATATAGTTTTTAATAAATCAAAAGCAGTAAATGATAAAAACAGAACATGGAAATAATATAACTAAAATCATTCAGATATTATATCAACAATCATTATTCTATGTTCACAAATGGTGTATTTTGGATATCATTCAATATTTACTCAGTAGCACATATTTCACAATATTGGTTTTTGTTTACGGGTACTTCTTCTGTTTTGCTATTGAATCCATCCCATAACAAAAGGCGACCAGTTAATAATTTACCGCTTCCTGTTAGATATTTTATAACTTCATTTGCCTGCATAGTACCAATTATTCCTGCAGTTGTTCCAAGAATAGGAAATGTTTTTTTCGGGGGAGTTTTTGAGATGAAACATCGCATGCAGGGAGTTTCTCTGGGAATAATAGTTGTTACCTGTCCATGAAACCCTTCTACTGCACCATGTACCAGTGGAATTTGTTCTTGTACTGCAGCTTCATTGAGTGAAAAACGTGTATGATAATTATCCAGTGCATCCACAACAATATGGGATTTATCAATCAGATTTTTTATGTTGTCAGTAGAGAGCGTCTCATTAAATGTTTCTATATCGATGTTTGGATTAAGGTCATTTAGTTTTCCTTTTGCAGAATCTACCTTTAAAACACCAATATCTTTATGATGATGAAGTATCTGGCGGTTCAGGTTACTCAATGCTACAGTGTCATGGTCTATAATTCTGATTTTACCTACTCCTGCAGAAGCAAGGTATATAGCTATTGGAGAACCAAGACCTCCAGAACCAGTTATGGTAACAGACGAATTTTTTAATTTCTCCTGTCCCTCCTCACCGAACATCATGATCTGCCGGCTGTAGAGATTTTGCTCATTTTCTGATATCATTCATTATAACTCTCCTTTTAATCATTCAATCACATAGGGATAACTGTTTTTCGTAATTGATAAAACCATTTTCATAACTAAAAAGTAGTGGGTATACTTTCACCCCTTTTTCAATAGCATATTTATAAATTTTGTAAAATTCTGGATCGATTCTCATATTTGCGGTAAAGCATTCAGCATCAGGTCTGAATACAAGTATTATAATTGCACCAGAATATCCATTTTCAACCGCTTTTATCAACTCATTTACATGCTTTCTTCCACGGGAGGTAGGAGCATCTGGAAATAATGCTTTACCATTATTCTGAAGAGTGCATCCTTTGATTTCTATCCATGTTAGTGAGTCATTTTGTTTTACAAGAAAATCCAGTCGACTCTTTCCAAATTTTTGTTCAGGTGTTATACTATCCACATTATCAAGGGGGCTGATGTTTCCATTTTCAATAACCAGTTCTGCTATTTGTTTGTGATATATAGAATTTATCAGAATCCATTTTTTATCCGCTTTTCCTGCAACCATTTCCCAGCCGGTTTTTCGTTTCTAACCTCCTGCTTTTTTTAGAAGAACTTTGTTCCCGGGGTATAGTATATCTTCCAGCCTTCCCGGGTCTTTTATGTGTACTTTTTCATTTTTGATTGGCTCTGGGCTTGTTATGTCAACTATACCGAGAAATCTGTTTTCTCTGGATACAAAAATTCCTTCTGAATCCCATGATATCTGAAGAACTGGTGTATTATCCACTTATTGCACCCCGATATAATAAAAAAGTAAGATCTGTTTTACTGTAACAGGTTATCAGGTCTGTCCTGAAGTGTAACGTTGACTGTTTTTATATTTTCATTTCTGTAGATTTTAAGTTTTATTCTGTCACCGGGTGATTTTGTATCCAGATATGTTATCAACTGGTCGCTATTTCTGATTTCTCTGTTGTCCATTCCCAGTATTATATCACCATTGGCCCATGTAGGTTCACCGTTAACAACAATTTGTTCACCCGGTTCCAATCCGGCTTTTTCGGCTGGACCACCATCAATCACCCTTACAATCATCACTCCTTCTGATACAGTATCGTTCAGGTTCATATAATTGGCAGCATTGTAACTTACCGGAACCATACTGATGCCTATCCATGCGTGTTCATATTCACCTTTTTCTATAATGGAATCTGCAACTTTTCTGGCTTTATTTGCAGGAATGGCAAAACCGACATTATCGCCACTTTTAGCCCGGTTTACACCTATAATTTGGCCAGAAAGATCAAGGAGAGGACCTCCGGAATTTCCGGGATTTAGTGGAGCATCGGTCTGGATTACATTAGGTATAGAAAACCCTTCTTCAGTTGGCAGTACTCTTCCGGTAGCACTTACAATACCGTGGGTTATACTGCCTTCAAGACCAAACGGATTACCAATCGCCATGACAAATTCTCCGGATTTGATATTGGATGAGTTCCCAAGTTTTAGTGGAGACGGTGAATAATTCTCTTCTTCAGGGATATTATCCACTCTTAAAACAGCGATATCTGAGTATTTATCTGACCCCACTATATTTGCTCTTTGTGTTGCTCCGTTTGAAAAAACAACTTCTACATTTTCTGCTCCATCGACTACATGCTGATTTGTTATTACATGCCTGTTAGAATCATAAATAAATCCTGAACCCTGACCTGATATTCGGCTACCAAGACCGCTTTCCCTTATTTTTATGGATACTACTGAATCTGAAACCTGATTATATAATTCCTTATAGGCTTCTGAGTAATTAATTGTTTTATTGATATTTATATGAACATTTTCTTGCGTTTGGTTTTGATTTTGGTTTTCATCCGGATTCAATGAAAGTGCCAGTGAAACACCACCAACCAGCAAACCTGCTATGAAAAAAACAGTTGCTACAATAAGTATCCGGCTTCTTACATTATGCTCGTTATTATCCACCATTAAGTTTTAATTACGCTATTGATAAATTTATAATTTATGAGATATGGTAGCATTATTTAGTAGGAGGTAAATTTATGTAACTCTTTTACATTTGTTTCAATAAATATTGAAACAATAATGAGGTGATAATTGATGAAAATTGAAGTACTGGGAGCAAGCGGATGTTCAACCTGTTCCAAATTAAAAGAAAATATTGAAGGAATAGTATCTGAAATGGGAAAATCGAGTGAAGTTGAAATTGTAAAGATTGAAGACCCTGTAGAAATTGCTAAAAGAGGAATCATGAAAACACCGGTAGTAGTAGCAGATGGTGAAGTTAAATTCAAAGGCAGAGTACCTTCAGATGATGAAATTAAAGAAATGCTGGAGTAAATATATTCCATTTAAACTCTAATTTTTTTACAGTTTAATAGTAATAACTTCAATAAAGTAATTCTTATTCCATTTTTAATATACGGATAAATTGAAGTAGATGAAATTTACCTATACACTTTTCAGATTTGCTTTTTTGCAAATTTAATTTTCTGTAATCATAATAATTGATGAATCAGGTAGCCTGGTGATAAAGTGGTGGATAAAGGTTTTTCCAGTTATAAAGATTACAAAGATAAATATACGAGACTGGTAGAGCTTGAAAGAGAAGAGGAGATGAGGAGACATCTTGATGAAATAAAGAACCTGCATCCAAAAGAAAGAGAATTCCGTGGAAGAGCTATTCTTAATATGAGGGGTAGAGATCAAGGAAAAGGACTTGGTGGTAGACACATTATAAAATTTGTAAGGGTTAAAGGCGGCCAATTGCCTGACACAGAAATTTCTATTGGCGACCAAGTAATGATAAGCAAAAACAAACCTCTTGATCCCAATAATCCGGAAGCTACGGTGATAGAAAAAACCAATTATTCCATTTCTGTATCATTTAATAGTAAACCTCCTAAAATGGTGTATGGTAAAGGCTTAAGGATCGACCTTTATGTTAATGATATAACATTCCAAAGGATGTTGGAATCCATAGAATACTTTGAAAATGAAAAATCCCGTATTCAGGACATATTGATTGGAAATGCAAGTCCTATATTTAATGAAATAACAGAGCCACAAATCCATAATAACAATTTAAATTCATCTCAAATCAGTGCTGTTAAAAAATCACTTGAAGCAAAAGACCTTTTTTTAGTACATGGTCCACCAGGAACCGGTAAGACCACCACACTAATAGAAGTTATTGAACAGCATATTGATAGGGGTCATAAGGTTCTTGCAACAGGTGATTCAAATGTGGCAGTGGATAATCTGGTAGATTTTTTGACCAGTAAAAACAGGAAAGTGGTAAGAGCGGGACATCCGGCACGTGTTACAGAAACATTGAGACAGCATACACTGGATTTCCTTGTTGAAGATAAGGAAAAATACCAGAAAGCTCAGGAATTGAGGACAAAAGCTAATAAACTTAATGAAAAACAGAAAGATTATCCCTGTTCAACCGGTAGGTGGAGAAGAGGTCTTTCAAATGATGCGATAAAAGACCTTGCAAAAAAAGGCAATGGTTCAAGGGGTATTCCTCCCAAAAAAATGAAGCAAATTGCCAAATGGATTGAATTACAGGAACAGATAAATTTAATTATTGAAAAGGCGAAAAAATTTGAAAATGAAGCAGTGGATGAGTTGATTCAGGAAACTGATGTAGTTTGTACAACCAATTCTACTGCAGGAAGTGATTTACTGGAAAATGAAGATTTCGATGTTGTGGTTATAGATGAAGCGACCCAGTCCACAGAACCGTCCTGTCTGATACCCATGAAACATGGTCATAAGGTAATACTTGCTGGAGACCATAAACAGCTCCCTCCAACAATATTAAATCAGGAAGCAAAAAAGAATGGCCTGGAAGAGACTCTTTTTGAACGGATGCTTGAGGTTCACGGTACACAGATAAAACAAATGCTTAATATCCAGTACCGGATGAATACTGAAATTATGAGTTTTCCAAATACACATTTTTATGGAGGAGATTTGAAAGCTGCAGACGAAGTTAAAAACCATAAGCTTAAACCTTCTGTTTTTAAGGAATCAACCGATGAATTGATAAAAAATATCTGTGATTTTAAAAAAGGCATTACTTTTGTAGACACCAAGGGTAATTTCAGAGAAAACACACCCAAAAGTTCTACTTCAAAAGAAAACCCGGAAGAAGCAAAAATTGTGAAAAATATTGTTGACAGAATACTGGACAAAGGAATTAATCCTGAAAACATAGGGATAATATCACCCTACGATGCCCAGATTGACCTTCTTAAAAACAAAATTGATGTTAGTGGACTTGAGGTTAAAACAGTTGATGGTTTCCAGGGCAGAGAAAAAGATGCTATTATTCTGTCACTGGTAAGATCAAACCAAAACAGGGATATCGGATTTTTAACGGATTTTAGAAGATTGAATGTATCCCTTACAAGAGCCAGAAAGAAGTTGATAATAATCGGTGATGGAGATACACTCGGAATCGATAGAACCTACAATGAACTCATGAATTATATAGCAGAAAACGGAAATTATTTAAACATTTCAATTTGAGTTCATGAATAAAAATTAGTAAGGATAGTAGTGAACTATCCGTTTAATCATTTCTTTTGTTCTCTTCTTAAAAAAAGTAGAACCGCAATACCGAGAACACCAATTAGCAAGACTGGATTTGCAGTTGGGACTCCTGTCCAGTGGTCATATCCAAAGCAATGGCTGTAGTCACTGTCTGTAACAGTCATACTTCAGAAAGTTTTACCTGTAACAGTAGCCATGTTAGAATACTGACCCTGTTTTTCAGTACCGGTTTTTGTAATTTCTACCGATTCACCGGGCATAGGAGTGGTTTCTGGACAATCAATCTCACCCTCTTTGTTGTCTATTAATGTGATGTTGTAGAGTTTAACATTACCATTGTTGGTGATGTTATAGGTCCATGTGACATTTGTACCAATCTGTACAGAAGGACCTTTTGGTTTGTCGGCATCAAAACCATTGGTGTATTTTCAATGGTTATATTGGCGCATTCTTCTGTGTATGGTTCATAGCTCACATTACTTGATGCTTCAGCACCGTTAGTACCGTCTGGGCCCTGACTTGAATTCCAGTAATTGTATCTGGCATCCAGTGTATCACTCTGGTTTTTATTCAACGCTCCAATTGGTGTTTCTATAAAGCAGTTATAATTTGCAACCAATTAACCGGGATAAGTCGCTTCCTCTATACCAATAGCCACTCCTCTGTATGTAGAGGCTGTTATATTCTTCAAAATGTTATGCTTAACATCTACGTTCTTTGGAATTACTTCTTCCAGACTTGATTGGGTTGATGTGATTCCATAAATCCAAGTACCCCTTACATCCTGTATTTTATTGGATAGTATCGTAATGTTGTTAACATTTGCTTGAAGTTTAATACCATTTGCTCCATAGTCAGATTTTTTAATGTTTTTAATTATGTTCTCTTTGATAAGCACACCATTAATCTGGTCTCCATTATCATAGGATTTTACATGGATACCCTCAGCAACTACTTCAGGGGATGTAGAGTTGATACCATCAATTACATTTGAACATACTTTAATAACTTTGTCTGGGTCATCGGTGTATCCAGCAGAGTCACCGATAAAGACCCCTTCGATTTCTCTAATGTTACCGGTATTGGTAATCTTGAAGTTTTTGACAGTAACACCATCTACTTTTATATTGAATGAACCTTCAAGAACAGTTGGTTTTTCACAGTGTGTGCCTTCTTCACCGGTTATGGTAACATCTTCTGTTACAGACACATTTTCAGTGTGTGTTCCAGCTTTTGCCAGTATTGTATCTTCTTCACCTGCATCATTAACAGCAGCCTGAATAGATGGATATCCACCTCCAAGATTGGTAATTTCTACCGGTGCAAAACTTTCTCCATCTGGACAGGGTGCAGTCAACCATGGTGTAAATTCGACATTGCCGTTTACCTTGTCACCCTGCATAGATTTGTTGTAGGTTTTAAACTCACGTTCTGGTCCTGCTGCAGAGTTCCACCAGTTACCGGTAGCATTGATTGTATCTGATTCATCATAGTTGACAATCGCAGTTGGGTTTCCGGAGAGATTGTTACAGTAGGCTTCCAGATTATCACCGCCTACATCATCTGAATCGGAATATCCCATCCTTCAAGTTCATTATCGGTGAAGTTGTTATAACTTAATGTCACACCGGTTTAGTCTTGAAAATCTATAGCTCCTTTTGGACACGCGTAAACGCATCGTTCACATTTAATGCAGTCTGGTTTAGTTTCATTTTTGTGGACTTCGAGATGCATAGGACATGATTTGTCACATTTTTTACATGAAATACATCTGTCTTCATCAATATCCAGTTGATATTTATTGCCACCAAGTATCCTCTGGGCAGTTCCCATCGGACAGAACGAACACCATGTTCTGGGGCTTATGGATACTCCCAGTACAACCGCAATTGATGTAGTAACAAGACACATCACTACAAAGACCATTCCAATCTGGTTAATAAGTCCCTGTGTCTGCATAATTCTAAATCCCATAAATCCCATAAGGGCTACAAATACAGGAACTCTTAGCCAGAGGTTTTTAAGGATTTCTGGAATATATTTATTCTTTGTAATTTTACCTACTACGAAGTCGTTGAGACTTCCTCTCGGGCACAGGTTTCCACAAAACCATCGCCCTCTGAATGGGCTTATCAAAAGCAATGCAGCAAACACAACCAGCATGAAATATCCAAGAATAGGGAACCAGAGTCCTGCAATGGATACAATCAGTACCAGTATTCCAAGATATGGGGTAATTTTAAGCATAATTTTCACCTGATAATTTTTGATTATTATTTTATATTGGGGCTTTTTCTGATTTTGAATACTGTTTTTCTTGTTCTCCCATTACCCATTGGTCGAGTTCATTATCAACTCTATTAACCCAGGTGTAGACAATATCCATTATCAGAATCTTTATTTCTCTGCGGCTGTATATTCTGTATATGTATACATAACCACCGTTGTCGAGGTTGTTCTGTGACCTCTTGAGAACTTCTTTTGAATGCAGTTTTTTAACAGCTTTCTGGACTGTTGACAGGTCAAGTTTTATTTCAGTAGCAATATCTTCTGTAGTGACCCATCTATCAATGTCTTTCAGGAAATAATTCATAATATTAAGTTCAGATTTTGTTAAATTCAGTGCACATTTAAGGACATCATCCAATTCAAATTCCTTACATGCAAAGTCTATCATTTGTATACCTCTTTGATACTTCTAATTATCATCAGTACTGCTATATAATATCAGCTTTATATAAAGGGTTTTAAGTACTGATAAAAACATGATAAAAACAGAAGTACTGTAAATATGGACGATAAATTATTTTAAGGCTTTATCTTTGTAATAAATCCGTTGTATTACATAGGTTATAACTTCATAATTGAGCAAATTTTGTATTCAAAATATGAATTCTGATAGAATAACACTGTTTATATTGTGCCTGATAACCTTTTTCGGGATGTCAGGCAGTACATTGCTGGGACCTGTTTTACCGACCATAGTTGAACCTTTAAACACAAGCCGTGAAGCAGTAGGTCTGATTCTGGCAGTATATACACTATCCACTGCATTGTTTACATTGGTGATAGGAAGCATTACAGATAGAATTAATCATAAAAAAATACTAATCCCCTGCCTGATAGTAAACGGTTTATCCGGGATGGCGGCCTTTTTTGCAACAGATTTAACCCTGCTTCTTTTTATACGATTTATCCAGGGTTCAGCAGTTGCAGGAATGACACCTCTTGCTATGACCATGATAGGAGGACTGTACAGCGGTAAACAACGTATTCATGCTATGGGTAGAAGAAGCATTTCCATAGCAATAGGTGCGGTATTTTTACCGTTTATCGGGGGAAGTATGGGTGTTTTTGGATGGAATTTCCCATTTCTTTTTTACTGTCTAACTATTCCGATAGCCATAGTAGCAGTATTTGCACTTCCTGAAACAAATCCTGAAGAATTTACAGGCAAAGCAACAATTGAACTTACAGATATAAAAGAAGCATTAAAAGATTTTAGAGTTTCCTACACGATTTTTTTAAGTTTTGCAATAGCTTTTCTGCTTTACTCTGTAATTATCTATGTACCTTTTATACTGGAAGACAGTTTTGATTTCACATCTCAGGGGGCGGGTATAGCTCTCAGTTTACGCGGTGCATCGGTTATAGTGGTGGCTTCACAGGCAAGAAAATTGTCTGAAATATATTCTGAACATATAGTGATGTCAGCGGGTTTTGGTCTGCTAAGTGCTGCTATTGCAGGCTTCCCATTTGTAAATACTGTGCCATCAACATTTTTATTGTTACTTCTTTTTGGAGCAGGATTTGGAATGATACAGCCATTTTTAACAACATTAATAATTCAGGTATCACCGAGTAATATAATGGGAGGAATTGTTTCGATTTTTAATACAATGAAATACATCGGTCAAACTGTTGCACCCTCGGTTCTGGGTATAGTCCTGTTTTATTTTAATATGGATATGATTTTTATTGTATCCAGTATTTTCGGATTCATCATTGCACTATCAGTTTATTTAACAAAAGCAAGGTTTTATGAAACAAACCACTGACTGCTCTCCCACGACTAAACAGCCTGTCCGACAATTAATGTTAAGGTGGATATCTTATACAAAGAAACCTACCAAGTAACATAAATTATCAGTTCTAATCGTTTATCTTATACCAAGCGACAGTGTCAGTCTCTGTTTTTTGGATAATCGGATAAATGCTATTAAGAAGTAAATTAATCTTTAATCTATATTTATTTAAATAATAAATAAAATAAATTGATAGTATCGAATTGTCGGATAAGCTCTAAACTCATGGGATTTATCTACCCCTGCACCCCCTTCTTCGTAAGGACAGATATATTACAGTCTGTGGTTAATTTTGAATCTATCAGGTATTTTAAAAAGATGAAGGTTTTTGTCTGTAATATAAAAAACACCGAAAGCAAGAATGAATCCTGTAATAAGGTCAATAATCCAGTGTATTCCAAGATACAATGTAGTAAAAAGTATTGCGGTAGTAACACTGATAGCAAACATTTTGTATCGCCTTAATCCAGATTTTAAAACAATTAGCATAGACATTACAGAGAGTGCTGTATGAAGGCTTGGCAGACAATTATCAAGATTTGGGTCACTCATCCTGATACCCTGTGATATTATAGGACTTAACTCATAAAGCAGGGGTTCAACATTTTTAAGTGTGTAACCAGTTACCTCTACGGGAAATAGGACATAAAAAGGATAGGCAATCAGATAAATTAAAATAAACGCTATTGTGAATTGTTTTAAAAGCTTAAGTTTTTGAGTATACACCAGAATGAAAAATGTAAACACAAGCAAGAATGGAAACGCAAAAAGGTATACAGCACTGCTAATGTATGTTAAAAGCGGATTGGCTATGTATTGGACATAATTTACAATATCCCCTTCAATCATTATCAAATACTTGGTATAACTGCTACGTGGAACAATACCCAAATGGTTTGCTATATTATTCTCAACATTTATAAAAACATATACCGAAATTATAGGTATAATATATATTAATGTATCAATAACAAGTTTTCGTTTTTGAGGTTTGTTGTGGTCGTTTTTAAATTCTGAAGGGATGAATACATAGTACCCTATAATTGACAAAAAATTAACAACAAATAACGTGATAACACTCAGCAAATGTTCTGATACCATTATCCTGCCTGAATATTGTATGTCAGCTATAAATCAAAAATCTGAAAGGTCAGGATTTAACCATTTACTTGGTTCTGTACTGTCAGCGGGTGGCTCTCCTCTTTTCATCCGATTTACATATTTATTAACTCTTTTTCCGGTTTTTTTCAGTGAATGTTCAAGGATCCAGCTTTTTATACTTGTATCGTTTTTATAGTTTTTCAACAAATGAGGAACAACTTCTAAATCATGTTCTATACATTCACCCATAAGTTGCCAGTTTTCTGGTTTCATTTTGTCCATGGTGAATGAATCTTCATTGTCCAGTGCTGAACCCTTCATAGATACAAAATTCATGGGAACAATTAAAGATGAAGTTCCTTTCAAATCTTTTACAAGGTCAATACTTGAATTAATATCATCGGTGGTTTCACCCGGAAGACCGTTTATAAGCGTGGCTGCAGTAATCCAGTTGTTATCATCAAGTATTCCATATGCCTGTTTTACTACTTCCTGCCATATTTCAGGTGGTTCTGGCAAACTCTTTCCTTCCATATATTTTGCTATCAATCGTGTACTTCCGGTTTCTATACCTGTTTGAGCACCAAGCGAATTTTGTTCCAGTGATGAATAGCAGGTATCTGTGACCGATTCAACAAGTTCCGGGTTGGAATACACAGTTGCAAGTGCCAGATGGCTTGTACCTATTTTATCAACACCTTCAGTAGATACAACCTGTTTGAAAAGGTCAAGAACCTGTTCTGAATCAGGTTTTATACCTCTGGAACCATATCTGAGGATATCTTCAGAATGCAGAATTATAGAATGTTGCCCATAATTTACATTGGTCTGTACATCTTGTAAAATATGTTCAACAGGTTTAAAACGAAGTTTTTGCATAGTGGGAGTACAGAATGAGCATCCTCTGCCACAACCTCTGAAAACTTCTACCAGACCATGGATTGTAGCTCCCTTGATATTCGGGATATTATCCACGTTTGGTTCTTTCCCTTCTATTATCCTTGAAGGTTTTTCTCCATTAAGTATTGATTCAACCATTTCAGGAACTGTTATTTCTCCTCTGCCAAGATGAACATAATCTATGTTTAGTTTATCCATTAAGGATTTATCAGCAAGTTGCCATGCTGATTTACCCCCAGCAATAACGGTTTTTTCTTTTATAATGGGCTTTTTCATAAGGTCCAAAAATTTAACCCTGTTAAGTGGTGGTCCTGTGTCCACAATATCGACAAATTCTGATGTAGGAGGATTGATACCCAGATAATCATGACCTGTAATAGCTATAATCTCTGTCCTGCCACCTGCTACTTTATCGATATCATTTGGATGGACAACTGCAACTTCATCAGCCCCGAATTTATCTGCAAGTGAAGCTTCTATGATTCGTAAACCACAATCAGCGTTTAAAACTCTACCATCCTTACTTTTCACAGAAGGTGACCATATACTGAAAAACATCCAGTCGGGTATTATACCCTTAGGTATGCAGGTAGAAAACCCTACAAACATCCCCCAACGATATTGGCTCATAAGGGTTTCATCAGCAGTTAAAATAATTTTTGGGCTGATGTGACCTTTGTGAAATAATCCTCTAATTTTACTCATAATCACACCTACTATTCCCCAACTTTTGTGTATAAAAAAATATTCTAAATTCTACTTCCTTGTTTTGACAAATCCAGACGTTATATATTTAAACCAGTTCTTTTATATGTTTCCTTATAACAAATTTTTAGGTATCCAAAAGAAATTGATAATTGGTAATATTTGCAACAATTATATATCACACAATAACAAACATATAACGTACTGTTTATTATCAGGTGTAGAACAATGTTTTTATATTTAAGACCTATCGGACACATCGAAAATACTATCCTTTCAGAACTAATAGACCCTGTAAATGAGGCATTTGGTGTTCTTGTAAAAGTTGACCTGCCTATGGATGTTCCGGAAAATGCATATAATCTGGACAGGGGTCAGTATCATTCATCAACGATTCTTGAAGAAATGTATGAAACAATACCAGAAGACGCATCTCATGTTCTGGGTATTACGGATATAGATCTTTATGTTCCACAGCTTAATTTTGTGTTTGGTGAAGCCAGCAACAAAGTAGCCGTGATTTCCATAACTCGGTTGAGGAATGAATATTACGAGTTGCCGAAAGATTATGAACTGTTTAAAAATAGAATAATAAAAGAAGCTATACATGAGATTGGACATATGTTTGGTTTCAAACACTGCCCAAACAAAGAATGTGTAATGCATTTTTCAAATTCATTGGAAGATACCGATACCAAAAGTTACAGACTTTGTTCAAAATGCCAAGCTCTATTTTGATATATCAGTGTCTGCTTTTGAATTCATTGTTTTCAGTTGACGCTTTTCCGATAGCTTTAAGCAATTCCATCATTACTCCTACACCTTTTTGAACGTCTTCATCTTTAAGCTCCCGGATTATTCCCATCATTCCAAGCTGTGGAGGTTCAAGCAGAGCTTTGTCGAATTCAGGTTCCTGCAAACCCCTTTCAAGCACATCGACAAAATCAGTACTTATCATGGCGTTTAACAGTTTAAACATGCTGGATTCTACATCTGCTATACCTTTCAATGTTTCATCATTCATGTAATTTTGTAAGAGTCTATAGGTTTTGAGCATATCAACCAGTGTGTCAAGGTCATTAGGGTCAAGCTCCATTCCCTGAACATCTTTTCTTTCTTCTTCTGACATTATTACTCCCTCCAGTTTTAGAACAATGCTTTTAGGCCTGCATCCCAGTGTATATAATAGTACATCCTGTATATGTACCATCCGAGCCTTGTGGGTTCAAATGATTCAGGAGGAGCACCATAAGACCATGACGGAATGTATGCCTGTCCTTTTGTAAATGGTGTGGGCATAGCTCCGATATATGGACAGCCTACCTCACCCATGTAGGATACCTTTGTTCCGTGACCATGTATATCATTTATCAAATTGTGACTTACAACAAGTGATTGATAATGAGCTCCTATTCCTGATTTTATAACACTTGAAGGTCCAGAGTCTCCAGCAACATAAACCTCGTCATGGTTGCCTGCTGGACCTCGATATTGTAGAGTAAATTTATCTACAGGTATCCATCCAGTTTCATCAGTCAATCCGGAATCAATTATTGGTTGTGGTGATTTATGAGGGGGTGTTGTTATCAACAGGTCGTATTTCTCTCTGTCACCGTTTTGTGATACTATTTCCTTGTTTTTGGAATCAACTTCAGCAAGTTTGAAATTCCTATTAATTTCAATATTGTCGTCCTCAAAAACCTTTGTAGCAACCTTATTAAACTCAGGTGGTCCAATCGGCTCCATTGGCCAGAAGAAACTAATCTGTATGTTTTTACACATCTCTTCAGTTTTCATGAATTTTATATAATCATTCAGCATTACCGCAAATTTAACAGTAGCACCGGGACATGAAACAGGCATCTGTGCAACTGATATAGCAATACGGCCCTGTTCAAAGTTTTCGATTTTTTCTTTCAGTTTAAAAGCGTCATCCATTGAAGTATAGAATGTGTTGTAATCCTCTGATAGACCCGGTATATTACTTATATCTGTAGTGCTTCCAGTAGCAATTACAAGATAATCATAGCTGAATGTATCACCGCTTTTAACCTGTACTTTTCTATTCTCCAAATCTGCTCCAGTAATTTCACCATTTTCCCCGAAAACACAATTAATCCTGGGGCTAATTACTTCTTTCCTCGGTCTTTTAAGGTCTTCAGGTGAATAAAGCCCGAATGGTAAAAATGTAAACCCACCCTGATTTATATTCATATCATCTTTATCCAATATAGTTACATTCAAATCTCCTCTGGCGATTTCTCTCCTGAATTCTCTTGCCAGTTTGTTTGCAACTACTGTACCAGCATAGCCGGCACCCAGTATCAATACTTTTTCTGTCATGTGTACTCCCCTATACAATAAATTCAGTTACAATATGCTTTAAATGTATATATGGAGTTTTGTCATATTTAAAAGGTATTATGTGCTGATAAAAACTGATAAAAAATAGAAGTATCAAAAATTAATCATATATGTTTGTACTTTATGGTATCATTCAACTGGATTAAATAATCCTGCAAACGTAAATCATCGATTAATTTAAGGATATCTTCTCTGTCTGCACCTTCTACTTGAGCTCTTTCTATTATATCTTCTATCGGAACAAAATCTTCACCGGTTTCTCTATAAATATCCAGATAGATTGATTTTACCAATTCATTTTTGCTGTATTTATTTTCTGTTTTTTTACCGGATGATTTGATTCCAAATTCATTTTCCATTTCATCCAGCAGGTAGTCAACATTTGTATAATTGTTTTTAATATGACGTATTCTGCTAAAACAATCTTTCAGTTCATTTAACATCTTGGTTTCCAGTTCATCAATACGTTTGTCAGTTTCATCCATATTTTACAGCCCCTTTAATATCTTAAAATAGCTCCTACACCACCAATTGATTCCAAAAACTTATCATCATTCACAAATTCTACCTCTGCATCTGTATATTGTGCCATCTCGTAAAGTTTTTCAATAATCTCAGTTTTTGAAGTAGTTCCACCACAGATTGGACAGGATGGATAGGAGTTACCAATAACATGAAGTTCCTGACACTTTTCGCATTTACTACCGGGAACTGCAATATTGTTCAAAATTAAAAGAACACTAACCTTTCCCTGATAAAGATCATTTTTAATAGCATCGATACCATATTCAGCCAGACCACCACTCAATACAGTAGCTCTGAACTCATTGGCTTTTTCTCTTGAGTATGATTTGTCATTAGTCTTTAATATACTGTCACCAGTGTTAACAAGCTCTTTTTCTGAAACATCCATTGGTGTATCTACTATATCCATTACTTTATTTCTAATCCATTCAGGTAATATATCCCTTAATTCTTTTTTTGCATTCCCCGGTCCAGCTATTATTAACCCATTGACCTGATGGTCTTTGCAATATTCCTCTATAGATTCTGCCACACTGGAAAGGAATGATTTTATAGCTTCTTTTCTCAGACGGTTGAACCGCATCTGGCTCCATCCACCCTTTTTATGCTTATTTATCAGGTCTGTGGACAGATGTGATGTCTGTTCAACAGCATCAGAACGGATATTGAACAATCTGGATTCATGGGAATCTAAAAGTATCACTCCATAATCATTGTAATCGTCTCTAAGCCTGGCAAGTGGAAGAAGAAAAGGTGAATTATCAAAAATCAAATACCTTTCAGGTTCCAGTGGAATTCTGAAAACATACATAGTTGATTGTGAAATAAATAGAATTCTTCCCTTTTCACCTTTCAGTTGAGGTAGACTGCAATATTTTTTTGAAGTGTTGATTAGGTCTTCGAACTGGTCTTTGAATTTTTCTGGTAGGGCTTTTCTTATATTTTTGGTTCTGGATGTTAAAAATTTGTTGTTTACTTTATTATCGTTTTTGTTTCCTATGGGGAGATAAATAGATAGATATATATCGTTATCATCTGATTTTTCAGAAATGGATTTGATGTTAATATCGGTTATCGGTGTTAGTTTATCAATTATGATGTTTCCTGATTTTTCACTATTGTTCATATAAGTATATAGGATGGTTTATAAATAAAAAAGGTTTTTTAGACCTTTTTAAATCGAAATAAGTATATTAGAAAACAGATATTATCAGATAAAAGAGGGTTTGATTAATTTGTCATCTGAAAACACCGGTTTACCTGTAAGGTCAGAAATCCTGCAACTGCAACCATGCGTACATGGAGGATTGGTTCGCGAAACCGCCCAGAAATACAATCTGGATGAATCAGATTTACTTGATTTCAGCGCAAGCCTGAATCCGCTTGGTACAC
>NZ_JAHENT010000130.1 GCF_018609725.1 Methanohalobium sp.
AGGATAATAGAAATTGATGAATCCTATACCTCTCAGGACTGCTGTAATTGTGGCTACCGGCAAAAAATGCCGTTATACGAGAGAACCTATAACTGTCCCTATTGTGGGTTATCCATCGATAGAGACAAAAATAGTGCAGTAGTGATAATGGAGAGGTATTTACGCCAGAATGCCCTGTGGGCGGGCTATCAGCGGTTCGCTGGTAATCTGCGACAGACAGACCTGTTGATTGAGATGATTCCTCAATCATTATCGAAATGATACGGGTAGTCGCAGGAAGCTCCGCCTGAAAAGGTGGAGTAATTCACACTTCAGGGAATACACCGAATTGCTGGGTGAAATTTAACTGGTCTACTTCCTCCCAGTCTTCGACAATAATTCCATTTTCAATCCGGCTTATAGTAATACCTGTAAAAACCACCTGATTTCCTGTCGGCTGTATTCCCTGAAATACTCCCTGATGAGTTCCGCTTGCTGTCCAGCGTGTTACTACTTTATCACCCTCGGCAATAATATCATCAGCAGTAAAACGCAGGTCCATTAATGCTGAATGCAACATGCTCATAAATTCAATTAAATCATCACGGGTAAGTGTCTCTCTTCCAAAATGAATCACATAATCAGAAGCACAGAATTCCTCGATTACTGACGGCTTCCAAGCTTTTTCAACTACGTGGCGGATTAATGCTTTATTGTTTTCAGTTGAAGGTTTACCGGTGTCCACTGTATCTTCTGACGACATATAATCTTCCTATATACAGATTTGTTTTACCACATATATATATTGTTTCTACCACCATCCAAAAACAAAATATAAATAACAATCAGCCTAAAAGACTCTAAGGGGATAATGACACGACATATCGTTCTCGGCAACCAGTTACTGCTGGTTAACATAGATAAATGGTTTCAGGTAAGGGATATTTACTATCCCTATGTTGGTCTGGAAAATCATGTGCTTGGACACGCTCACAAAATAGGGATATTTGTTGATGGAATATTCTCATGGATAAACGAAGATGACTGGATAAAATCACCTGCATATAAAAACGATACACTTGTTACAGAAAATAAAGCAACAAATAAAAATCTTGGATTAAAACTGATTCTTGAGGAAAATGTCTATTGTGAAGACAATATTTTCCTGCGAAAAATAACTATCAAAAATGAACGTAGTTATAAACGAAATATTCGATTGTTTTTCAACCAGGATTTTCATCTGTATGGAACCGGTATAGGGGACACCGCAGTATATCAGATGGACCATAATGTCATAATACATTACAAGAGGTCGAGATATTTTCTGGTTGGGGCTCTCAAATCAGATGAAAAAAACGGATTTACCAGTGATATCGAGGATTATGCCATCGGAGAATCTGAAACCGGTTACCTTGAAGGAACTTTTAGAGATGCAGAAGATGGAGTCCTGTCCAGAAACCCTGTAGCTCAAGGCTCTGTAGATTCAACAGTTGGAGTGTCCCTTGAAGTTCCCGGAAATTCATCAAACACCGCTTATTACTATATGACTGTCGGGCAAAATTTTGATGATGTATATCGGTTGCACGATTATCTCATGGATGTTGGAGCTGAAGCTATCTTGAACCATTCCGAGGAATGTCAGCGTTCATGGGTCAATCATACTTCTACAGACCTTTCAAATCTCGATTCTCGACTCGCCACTCTTTACAAAAGGTCACTGTTAATTATAAAAACTCAATATGATATCCACGGTGCTATAATTGCAGCAAACGATTCGGATAATCTCCAGTTCAACAGAGACACCTACAGTTATATGTGGTCAAGGGATGGAGCACTTGTTGCCATCGCTTTAATAAACGCCGGGTTTGCAGAATTTACAAAACCGTTTTTCAGATTCTGCAGGGATGTCCTCTGGTGGGAAGGATGCATGCTCCATAAATACAATCCTGACAAAACCCTTGGAAGCAGCTGGCATCCTTGGGTAGAAGACGGTAAACCCGCTTTACCTATTCAGGAGGATGAAACAGCACTGGTGATATATGCACTCTGGAAATATTACGAATCCACCGGTGATCTCGATTTTATAAAAGAACTTTATGACCCTCTGGTTAAAAATGCTGTTTTTTTTATGGATGACTACAGATATCCTAATTCACTCCCAAGAGAAAGTTATGACCTTTGGGAGGAGAGGAGAGGCATATATACATTTACTTCTGCCACAGTGTACGCAGGTTTGACATCTGCTGAAAAGATAAGCGACCTTTTTAATGATACTGAAATCTGCAATATATGTCGTAGCAGATACTTCCCCCTAAGAAACGCTATATTAAAAGAATTGTTTGACAGGGATAAAGAGATATTTATACGAGGTTTAAAATATCAAAAACATAACCCAGACCAAAAAGAGATAGACCATACTATTGACAGCAGTATTTATGCAATATTTGAATTTGGACTGCTATCAGCAGATGATGAAAAAGTTACAAACACCATGAAAAACATTGAGAACAAACTATGGATAAACAAAAGTGGAGGGGTTGCCAGATATGAAAACGACCACTATCACAAAGTATTGGATAAATCCATTGGTAACCCCTGGATTATATGCACCCTCTGGCTTGCCAAGTGGTATATAAAAAAATCAGAAAGCATTTCTGAACTGGATAAAGCACTGGACCTTATTAATTGGGTTGCAGATTGTTCACTTGAAACCGGTATTATGCCCGAACAGGTTAATCCGTTAACCAGAGAATCTATATCAGTTGCACCTCTTACATGGAGTCATGCAGAATTTGTTGATACAGTTACAAAATACATTGGTAAAACAAAAAAATTAGAAAGTAAAACATGAATTTTAATCGGGAGATACTAAATGAGTGATAAATCAGAAAAAGAAGAAAACAAGTTTGAATGCAAGGTGTGTGAAATGACTTTTCCTACCAGACAGGATTATGAAAGGCATATGAAAAAACATCATGAAAATGGTTAAAGAGATAATATAAGCTCTCTGTATCTTTCAATTTCTTTTTTAGCATCATCTTCTGATAGACTGCTTGCTCCGTATACCACATGAGTAGGTAAAACTTCCAGCCCGGTAAACTCCAGTGTGCAGTGTGTTATGCTTTTAAACAATTCATGAATATCTCCATGCATTCCTCCTTTAGAATACCAATCCTCATCTGCACCCGCTGTTGTGACAAGCATCGCTTTTTTACCTTTTAAAAGACCTGTTTCATAAGCGCTTTGTGTTAACGGATTAAAAGCAAATCCCGGTGAGAAAACCCTATCTATCCAACCTTTCATAATCGCAGGAAAACCTGTAAAATAAACCGGGAATTGGAAAATTAGCATATCAGCCCAGTTTATTTTGTCCATTTCTGCCTTTATATCAGGTGCAAAACTATCTGTTTTATTTGCATGGAGTTGTTCTAAAAACGGGTTGAATACATCTGTGTATTTCCTGTTTTTAAAATCATTTTCATCCAGTACAGGGTCAAAATTCATTGCATACAGGTCTGACACTTTTACACTATCCCCTCTTTCTTCAAAAGCCTCTAATGCTGTATCTTTCATTGAGCCATTAAATGATTTTGGTTCTTGGTGTGCATATACATACAAAACATTCATGGTTAACTCCCTCCAAAAACTATACAATAAATCATGGTACAGATATAATAAAAAGTTATTTGAAACCTTAATAATTATCTCCCCAGCAGGATTTAATAATAATTAGGTAATATGTGTATACCATGTTTGGTCGGTTCAAATACAAAAATGAGGTATTCTATGGTGATGTTGGTAAAGAGTATGTTACCGGGAGAGGTGAATGTGACGGTTTGATTTTTAAATTATCTGATATAGAGGTACTTCCACCTGTAAATCCATCTAAAATCATCTGTGTAGGGTTAAATTATCAGGACCATGCAAATGAACTAGGGTTGGATATCCCTGATAAACCAATCATTTTTTTAAAGCCTTCATCATCAATTATCGGTAATTGTGATAAAATCGTACATCCAAAAACAAGCAACCATATAGAGTACGAAGCTGAACTGGGTGTTTTTATAGGTAAAAAATGTAAACATATTAAAGCAGATAATGCAAATAATGTAATTGCCGGTTACACATGTTTTAATGATGTTACTGCCAGAGACCTGCAAAAACAGGACAGACAATGGACACGCGCAAAAAGTTTTGATACATTTGCTCCTGTAGGTCCCTTTATAGCAACTGCTGATGAAATCAACCCACACAATGCAAATATTAAGTGCCGTTTGAATGGAAAAACGTGTCAGAATTCAAATACATCCAATTTAATATTTGATATTCCACACCTTATAGAATTCATATCCGATATTATGACATTACAACCCGGTGATGTTATAGCCACAGGAACTCCACCAGGGGTTGGAAAAATACATAGTGGTGATATTGTAGAAATCGAAATCGAGGGGATTGGGACTTTAAGTAATGAGGTTGTTAAATAATGTTACTTGATCAGGTAAATAAAGAACTGGAACTTACCGAACGCCATCTTTTGGTTCTTAAAAAGGTAATCGAAAAGGGACCTATCGGAATATTGAGACTGGCTGAAGAAACTGAAATGCCAACTCATAAGGTAAGGTATTCGCTTCGTATACTTGAACAGGAAAATCTTATAAAACCATCCATTCATGGAGCAACTGAAGGCGACATGGTTGAGAAATTCCTTTCAGAATTTGAGCAAAAAATTAAAAGTATTCAGGAGAAAACCACACGTATCCGAGAAATAAGAAATTCCATTGAGCATTAAATCTAAATCCAAGTTTATATATTGCTTCACAGCAACTGTTTTTAAATTACAATTATTATATACCGTGTTAATAAAATAATACATACCAAGGAGATTGTTGATGACATTAAGTGAAGAGGATAAATTAGCAATAAGAAAATACGCATTACAAAACGCTGTCAAATATTCACAACCTCCTAAAACAGGAGCAGTCATGGGAAAAGTGATGAGTGAATCTCCCCACCTTCGACCAATGGCAAAAGAGGTAAAACCTCTGGTGGAAGAAGTACTGAATGAAGTATCTGAAGGTACACCAGATGTCTGGAAGGAAGAACTTAACAAAATAGCTCCAGAGCTTTTGGAGGAGTTATATACCAAAAAAGAGCCTACGAAAGGATTGAAACCTCTGGATGTTGAAGAAGGTGAAGAAGTTGTTATGCGTTTTGCTCCAAATCCCAACGGTCCTCCAACTCTGGGAAGTACAAGAGGAATCGTAGTAAATTCAGAATATGTTAATAAATACAATGGTACATTTATAATTCGTTTTGATGATACCGACCCACAAACAAAACGTCCCATGATGGAAGCCTATGACTGGTACATAGAGGACTGCAAATGGCTCGGTGCAGAACCTGACAAAGTAATTTACGCATCCAATAGAATCCCTGTATATTATGAATATGCAGAAAAGCTCATTGAAATGGGCAACGCATATGTCTGTTTCTGTAAAGGTGACGAATTTAAAAAATACAAAGACAACAAAAAAGCCTGTCCTCATCGAGACCAGAACCCAGAAGACAATCTCTATTACTGGAATAATATGCTGAACGGTGAATACGGTGAAAAAGAGGCTGTACTTCGTATAAAAACAGATATCCAGCACAAAGACCCGGCACTAAGAGATTTTGGAGCTTTCAGAATCATAAAAACCAGTCACCCACGTCCTGAAGTTGATGGAAAATATGTTGTATGGCCACTCCTTGATTTTGAAGGTGCTATTGAAGACCACGAGGGCGGAGTAAATCACATCATCCGTGGTAAAGATCTGAGAGATAGTGAAAGACGCCAGCGTTATATCTATGAATACTTCGGATGGGAATACCCCAAAACCACTCACTGGGGACGTGTTAAAATTCATGAATTCGGTAAATTCAGCACCAGCTCTATTGCAAAATCCATTCAAAACGGTGAATATCTGGGCTGGGATGACCCTGCACTTCCCACAATCAGAGCCCTTCGAAGACGCGGCATCCAGCCGGAAGCCATCCGCAAATTCATGATAGATATGGGAGTAGGTGAAACCGATATAAGCATAAGTCTTGAGTCTCTTTATGCAGAAAACAGAAAGCTGGTTGATCCAAGTGCAAACCGTTATTTCTTTGTTTGGGATCCTGTTGAGTTAGAGATTAAAGGTGCTGAACCCCGTAACGTGAAACTTTCACTTCATCCAAAAGAAAAAAGAGGTTACAGAGAATTAGAAACAGGTTCAAAACTGTACGTATGTCAGGAAGATATAGACAACATCAACGTAGGGGATAAATTGCGTCTGAAAGACCTATACAATATAGAGGTTACATCATTGAACCCACTCCAAGCCCAATACCTTGATGATTCGGTAGAAAGGATTAAAAAAGGAAATCTGCCGATAATACACTGGATTCCGTTAAATGAAGTATCTGTTAAAGTGATGGCACCAGATGGTCAATATGAAGGATTCGGCGAACATGGTATTGCTGATGAAGTCGATTCTGTAGTACAATTTGAAAGATTTGGATTCTGCAGAATAGATTCAGCAGATGATAACATCATCGCATTTTTTGCTCATAAGTAAAACAAAAATTTTGATTTTGTTTTTCTATTTAATATTTATAAGGAGTTAAATTGGAAGGATTCATAACACCCAATATAGTTATAAGCAAATGCATTGAATTTGAAGCCTGCAGATACAATGGAAAGATTATCAAATGTCCTTTTATCGAAAAAACCAAACCATATATCAATTTCATTCCTGTTTGTCCAGAATATGCTATCGGTCTGGGAGTCCCGCGTGAACCCATAGATATCATAATGGAAGGCAACAAAAAAAGACTTATACAGACCTCTACCGGCAAAGATTTTACTGAAAAAATGCACAGTTTTAGTAATTCATATTTTAAATCGGTTAATAATATTGATGGTTTCGTTCTCAAATCCAAATCCCCCTCCTGCGGGATAGGAAACGTCAAAGCATATGCTGACAGCAAAAAATTAAAACTTATTACAACTACTGAAAACGGTTTCTTTGGAGATGAAGTGGTTAATTATAACCTATCACTTGCCAGAGAAGATGAAAACAGCCTGATGGACATGTACAGTCGTGAACATTTTTTAACAAAAATATTTACTCTGGCTAAATTTAGAAAAATATGTAATTTCAAAAATCTAATAAACTTTCATAAAAACAACTGCTTGCTGTTTAAAGCCTATAATCCTGATGAAAAAAAGATAATGGATAATATCATCTCAAAAATTGAAAGCAATAATCCTGTTAATGTGGTTAATGAATATCGCAATCATCTGTACAAATTGTTTGTTCATCCCCCCAGACCCAATAACAATATAGAACTTATGATAAAGATTTTTAATCAATTTTCCAACCTTATAAGCAACCAAGAAAAATTGCTGTTTATGGAAAATATACAAAGATATAAAGAAGGAAAAATAACGTTGTCATCTAACAGGAAACTCCTGAAATCATTGATACAAAGAGCTGGAAACACCTCCTATGCAGACCAGAGTTTTTTCAATCCCTATTCCGGAAAATTAATGGAAACTGATTATATAATATAATTGAACGTAAGTGGTCATTTGACTGAAAAAGAGTATATAGAAGTATGCCCTGTATGCGGCAGTTCTCATTGGTATTACGAATCCGGTGGATATACTGGAAAACTATACCACTGCAAAAACTGCGGGTACATCGGACCCCTTATTGTAGAAGCGAATCAGGAAATGATTGACGCCATAAAACAAGATTATAAACGTAAAAAGGAATCAGAAGAAGGTAGTTGAGAGATTCAGGCAGTTATTGGTTCTGCCTGAACTTCAGTTTTCCTGATTTCTGCTCTCCTTATCGGATAGACTTTCTTTGTATTCCTGTAGATATTGGCAGCAAGTTTTCCTGAAATGGCTTCATCGATAAACTGTTCATAATCAACTTCAGAAGCCCGGGTTTTGACAACATCCCTCATTACTTTTCTGATGGCTTTTATCTGACTTGAATGTGCTCTTTTAACAGTGAAACATATAGGCTTTACACGAACCTTATTCCCGTCGTTGGTTGTTACAACAACATTGTTGTCTATCCGTGATGTTTGACGTTTTACAATGGAACGAAGGTAATCAGTAGTGATTTCATGACCTATAAACCTTGTTTTTGCAGAATCCCCAACGACATTATCAATCTGGAGCCTTAGTTTGGTCTTTTCTTTGGTAATGTCGTTTGTTAATTGTCCTACAGTTGTTTCAACTACACGTCCCAGCAAGTCTTTGGTGTTTTCAGCTGGTGTTACACCGATATAACTGCTACTGAGAAATTCTGGCGGTTCAATATTGTACCAGTTTTTGGATTTCCATTTATCTAATTTCTTTTGTACTTTTCTTGCCAAGTGATTCCTCCAAATAATTAATAATTTTTGTTAATGTGAATATGGCTTTATCATAAGTAATTCTATTATTTATAAGGATATACATAGTTTTCATATCAATATATAAACAAATCGGTCAGTTTTCAATTTTTAAAGGTTAATATTACAGGAAGTGTATCCCTTCGGGTAATTTACCGAACCTTTTCACAAACTCATCTGGCCAGTTTTCTGGATCAAGACCTTTCTGTGCAAGAAATACTGATGCCCATCTCTCAAGTCCAACACCCGAACATCCAGACCAGAGTTCATCACCTGATTGACTTTTCACATTAAAACCTTTTGGGTATTTATTACCATTGATACTTACATTCTGGAATTCAAGCCATTCTCCATCATCTCCTCTGTAAGGCAGAGGAGCTTCATAATCGATGGTTCCTACATCAGTCTGTTCTGAAGTTCCAGTAAGTCCTTCCTGTGCCATAAACCAGGGTGTCACTCCTGCTTTTCTCCATTCAAGATCGAGTATATCCTCAAATATATGTCTGTATTTATCCTGAAGTGCTTTCGATTCGCTAACAACCTGTTCATGGGTTCCCAGCCAGACAATTTCTATTCTGTGGAATTCATCTACACGTTCAATTCCATGTATTCCGCCACTTTCATATCTGTGAGATGTGCCTGAATGGTCAAATACTTTCAGAGGGAACTCATTTGTGGGTATGGTTTCACCCTGTAGATATATCCAGAAAGGTGGACATTGTGCATAACATAACCCTCCTATTGGCTCACCGATTTTTTCTTTTATCTTTTCAGTGGGTACTTCATGGGTTACATTATAATAATCTGTAACCTCCTCCCAATATTCGGGGTCTCTTGATTTTGGCGGACAGACATAATAAATTTCAGGATATACCCCTTTTGCATGTCCTGATTTTTTCCATACATCCCAGGGTATCAGTTTTGGAAACATCATTTCTTTGTAGCCAAGTGGTTCAAGCATTTCTTCAATAACGATTTTTTCAAACGTCCTGAACAATTTGGCAAGCTGTGGACCATGTATCCACTGTCCCCTACTGGCACCTCTTTTAATCCAACCTCTGTTCATCATTTCTTTTGTCGGGTCATCAAAGAATTTTGGTTCTTTTTCTCCACTCTGCCACAGAACTTCCCAATGCTCAGCCTTGCCACCGTATCTCAAGGCTGCAATCTTATCCTCCATCAGAGTAAGTATCCTGTCAGGAACTCTGTTTTGAATTTCAGATTCACCTACATCCAGTGAGAGTTTGATTACACTGTCATTATAATCAATATCGGTAACATATGGAATATTCAATTCACCAAGGTCCTGATTTTCTGAAGGTATACTGATATTAAAGGAATCGATTTCAATACCACGTATTCCGATACGGTAATCTTTACCCAGTTTTTTGGCGAGTGGTTTCCTCATACGTAAAAGAGCATCATGAGCCCTCACATACCGTCCTGATTCAATGGTAATGTTGATTTTGCTACCATCAACATTCCAGTCCACTACATTTGCACCTTCACCTTCAGGAGCTCCTTTTTTGAGAATAGTCTCATTTGCCTCATTGATAAATTCATCAATAGCTTCTTTGGCAGGTGAAGCATCATCACTTATTTTGAATGAACCTTTTAAATTAAATTTCAATTCCATTATATTCCTCATTTGGATGTTTTTGATAGTTATTACATAGGATTTAGACTGAAAGGAGACAGGACACTATGGATTTTATTAATTTTTCTTCAGGGATGTGTAGACATCTTCTGCTATTTTTGTGTTCATCAGAAAATCGTCCAGTGATGAAATAATAGTCGTTATCTTTTCAGTATAAAAATATGTAGTTGCTCCATACTCATCAACCTCGGTACACATACTTGAAAGATTATCCGGTCGCAAGGAATAAGCTGCAAATTTTGCAATCTCTGTTGATTCATCATCTTCAAATCTGATTCTGCAGTTAACCTTCATTACTGGACTCCGTGTCTGGATTTAATTGTTTTCCTATAATATCATCCACAATATTTATAAAATTTTCAATTTGTCCCTTTTCGATAGCTGCTCCTGCTGCAATATTATGCCCTCCACCACTACCACCGGTAAGTTTTGCTGCTTCTCGCATGGCATAGTTCAGATCAACCCCGTTTTCAACCAGATGATGGGTTGCACGTGCGGATACTTTAACAACGTCTTCAACTTCATTTGTTGCAATAAACGGCATATCAGGATACATATACCTGATTATTACACCTGCAACAATACCTATTGAATCCATACTTTCAGCATTCAAATACCTGATATTGCTACCACGTTGAATCAAACTTTCTGCTTTTTTAATCTGGTATACAATATTTCTATTATATTCCAGTGATATCTCGCGCGCTTCATCAATTACTGATGTATCCCTAAGGCACAGTGTTAATCCAAGCCCTCCTTTTTTTACTTTGCCACATGCATTAAGGATACGGATGAATTCATAAATATCCTGAAAAGGCTCTTTGTTCAGGGTATATACATCACCGATGACAGATTCAACAGCCTCTGTACTGGCATTTTTTATTATCTTTAACGTGATTGCTGACGCCAGTTTTTTGAAATCGTCAGAACTCAAATCATTGATATTACCGTGAACATTTAAAGAACCTAGGAACTCATCGATTTTTTCACGGTCACCGGATATATCAAGATAAGGTTCAGGAACATTTTCCAGTAATTGTGCAATATCTCCCTCACCGATTTTTAAACCTTTTTTTACAGATATTACACTGTTTTTAACTGATTCATCAAGAATAAACTCGTTTGCAGATTCAAATACCTGTTTATCACCTATTGCACCTGTGACTGCAAGACCTGATAGGTCAACATTTGATGAATTCATCTCTCTTGCAACCATATAGGTACTTCCCGATGCAGACAAATGAGTTGCGCCATTGATTTCCGAAAAATGAGGGTTTAATACAGCTTTTGCAGTTGATTCACCTTCAGGGTTATGATGATCTATTACCACTGTATCTTCAGATACATTAGATATAAGGTCGGGCTGTCCACTGCCCATATCACAAAAAATCACAAGGTCGCCTTCAGAAATTGTATTGTTAACATCTTCGATTACACTTTCATCCAGACGGCTGACAATGGTAGCATGGTAACAAATATTTTGCCTTAAAAGTGCATGGCAAATTATAGCAGCTGATGTTATACCATCGGTATCGTTATGTGACACAACTCTTACATTACTGTATTTAAGGATAGTTTCAGAAACCTGCTTTGCAGTGGAAATTAGTTCATCCAATGATTCGCTGTTCCCGATCAATTATACCACTCAAAATATAATATCTTTAAACCACCCTATTAATCTATAACCAGCCCTTAAGGATAAACTTTGTTTATTGTAAAAACAGAAAGAAAAATACCAGAATTTATCTGGTAATCAGCATTTCTGCTGTTTCTGGTTTGTATTTCCAGTCAGATGGTAATACATTGTTTGAACGGTAATATTTGGCAAGCCTCCTTATTTTGGCTTCTATGTTCTGCAGTGAATGTTTGTTGTGTATATCATGAGGGTTGATATCAAGGTGCTTTCTAATACGAATAGCCTTTACAACAAGGTTGTACAAGTCTTCAGGTACATGGAATTCTTCGTTGTTTTCCACCAGTATGCTGGTTATTTTTTTACCAGTGGCAAGTTTTACGTCCGGAACTCCGTGGATGTCTCTTAAAATCATACCTATCTCGCTTGAAGAATAGCCATTTTTCCAGAGTTCTATAACTTTCTGTTCTATCTCATTTGCGTCCAGTGGCGACCATTCAGGTATTTCATTTCTCATTGGTCTGGTAGACCCAGACTGTCCTTTTCTGCGGGTGTGCATTTTTGCCATAAAAATTCCTCCGAATATATTATAAATGATGCTTATGATAACAGGTAAACATATAATCAAGTTAACAGTAACGGACCGGGAGAAATAACTTGATGTTGTTAAAGTTCTTATGTTGCGAAGTGGATTAAATAACCCTGACCTATAATATATAATTTATGATTGAGAATGGAATATTACCAGAATAGATACTTAAATATTTAATCCATATTTATAATCTCGTCAACTGTCATTGAACACTGTTCTCCGGTGTGCATGTTTTTGAGAGTTAACTTTCCTGATTCAATTTCACGTTCTCCTACTATAACTGCATAGTCCGCTTCTACCATATTTGCAAACGACAACTGAGATTTAAAATTGCGTTTCATTATATCTACATGTGTCGTGTATACTTCCCTCAACCGGTTTGCTATATTAATGGCTTCAAAACGGGTTGAATCAGTGGATACTACAACCATTTTCTTGGGCTCTTCTGGTTCTATACTGGCTACTTCCATGATACGGTCAAAACCAATACCAAAACCTGTGGATGGAACTTCTCCACCACCAAACAACTTTATCAACTGGTAAGACCCCCCTCCACAAACCTGATTCTGTGCACCAAGACCTTCAGCATATATTTCAAAAACCATACCAGTATAATAATCAAGTCCTCTGGCAATACCAAAATCTATAGTATAATCAAGTCCGTAAAAATCCAGAAGTTTTAACAATTCTTCAAAATTATCAAGTTCGGGTATATTACCTGTAATTTCACGAGCTTTCTTCAGTGCATCACTACCCTGCAGAGAGATAAGTTCAAACAGGTTTCTTCTTGTTTCTGCTGGCACCTCAATTTCTTCAAGATACTCATCAAGACCTGTATCATCATTTTTATCCACATATCTCATAACTTTTGTCTGCTGTTCATTATCCAGTCCGCTTAATAATTGGCGGATTATTCTCAGGTCTCCAACGTGAAGGGCACCTTTAACTCCAATTGAATCAAGTATATTTACTGCAAGTGCTATAACTTCCGCATCAGCTTCAGGTTTATCACTTCCAATTACTTCAGTGCCAAACTGCCAGAACTCTCTAAATCTCCCTTTTTGAGGGCGTTCATATCTAAAACAATTTTCAAAATAGAACAGTTTCAACGGGTGTGGTTTTGACTGGAGTTTATTTACATACATCCTCATAACCGGGGCTGTAAGTTCAGGACGAAGTGCAATTTCCCTTCCACCTTTATCTGTGAAATTATATAGCTCACCAATTATATCATCCCCAGATTTTAACGTAAATAATTCCAGTGTTTCAAATGTAGGTGTCATGACTTCATTGTATCCCCATTTTATAACCACATCTCGCATTGTATTCTCTACATATCTCCTGCGTGCAATTTCACCGGGTAAAAAGTCTCGTGTTCCTCTTGGTTTGCTGAGCTTCATCTGGATCGTACCTTAATGACTTTGGATTGTAAGTAGTTGATAAAAGTTATTTGGGTTTGTTGAATGCTAGTTAAATATGATAAATCTTATGTCATTTCGATTATACTGAGTCGGAAAATATAGATTACTAATAATAAGGTTAAACTTTATTTTATGTTTTTAATTATTTTAATATATCAAAACCCGACAGTTGCGGATGTGGTGTAATTATAAATAAAATAAACCTTATCGCAAACCATAAATAAATTAATATATTTGCACCAAATTAAGAAGGTTTGATTAATTTGTCATCTGAAAACGCCGGTTTACCTGTAAGGTCAGAAATCCTGCAACTGCAACCATGCGTACATGGAGGATTGGTTCGCGAAACCGCCCAGAAATACAATCTGGATGAATCAGATTTACTTGATTTCAGCGCAAGCCTGAATCCGCTTGGTACAC
>NZ_JAHENT010000131.1 GCF_018609725.1 Methanohalobium sp.
AACAGAAAGAACTGGATCCCTATATACCGGAACAAATCGATAATAGTTATAAGAAAAATCCTAAACCTGAAAATAATACTAAGCATCCTTACCATGTTTCAAGATTCGTTTATGATGAACAAAGGGATGTGTATATCTGTCCTAAAAACGGGATTTTGAAATTTTCATATGAATCAAATGATAGAGACAGGCCAGGAAAACGTCGAGTTTACAGAGGTATACATTGCAGAGATTGTAAATCCAAATATCAATGTACCAATAGAAAAGATGGGATACGGCAGTTAAAAATCACTTATGTATCAGAAGATAGGAAACATCTGAGAGATAAGATGAAAACTGAACAAGCAAAGGTAATATTTGAACAAAACAAACATACTGTTGAACCTGCTATCGGAAATTACAAGCAGAATTTAAGGTTCAGAGAATTTATTACAAGAGGGTTGAATTCTGTAAAAACTGAATTTAACCTGGTTTGTGCTGCTGTTAACCTAAGGAAAATATGGCTAAATTCTGGATAATACAAATAATTGATTGAATATCAATTATTGTATTGTAGAATAACAAAAAATTCTGCAAAATAACATGGTACGTATTATTGCTTAACTAATTATTGTCGGACAAGCTCTTCAGTCGTGGGAGAGTAGTCAGTGTACTATATTGGACTCGAACAATTTTCAGCAATAGCTAAATATCTCTCCAGCCATTATTAATCGGACATGTCAATGTTAAAAATCACTTTCCTCGGAACTGCAGGTTCATTACCGACACCATACCGTAATCCATCTTCAATATTAATTAAAAAAGATAGCGAACTTTTAATGTTTGACTGTGGTGAAGGTGCACAGCAGCAGATGATGCGTGCAAGGACTGGGATGATGTCATTGTCATCCATATTCATTACACATTTCCATGCTGACCATGTCCTTGGAATAGCCGGACTTTTACAAACAATGTCGTTTCAGGGTCGCAATGAAACTCTATATATCTATGGACCTGAAAAAATAGACGTATTCATCCAGATACTTACTGCTCTCGGATACTGTCAGCTGGGTTATGAAATAAAAACTGTAGAGTTAAAACCAGGAGACATCGTAGAAAAAAACGGATACTATATAAAAGCATTAAAAACAGAACATGGTGTCGAAAGCATTGGGTATTCACTTGTTGAAAATAAGCGCCCCGGTAAATTTGACAGGGATAAAGCAGTATCTCTTGGAGTACCCCCTGGACCATTGTTTTCGAAATTGCAACAGGGAAATCCTGTTGAAGTAGACGGGAGAACTGTGCACCCAGAAGAAGTGGTGGGCGAACCAAGACCCGGAAGAACTGTTGTATACAGTGGGGACACCAGACCCTGTGAGGATGTATTCAATGCAAGCTTGGAAGCTGATGTATTAATCCACGACGGGTCTTTGGATGACAGCAAATCCGAATGGGCGGTTGAATCCATGCACTCTACTGCAAGTGAAGCTGCAGAGTTGGCTAAAAAAGCTGGTGTTATTAAACTGGTTCTTACACATATTAGTTCAAGATACACCGAAGATGAAAGCCCTCTTTTAAATGAAGCAAATGAAATATTTGAAAATGTTGTTATTGCAGACGACCTGATGGAAATCAAAATTCAGTATAAAAAATAAATAAATTTAAATTATCGTCCAGTCGAGCTTATTGTTACTTTCATCATACAAAGTGACTTCCATTGTCCTTTCATCCTCCTCAAAAACCATGTTTACCGGGTTAACATAGACATAAGCCGTATCCCCCTGCTGCAGAGTACAATCTTTGGGTTTTGTCCTTCCAAAGTATATACGACCTTCTGTGTCAATATCTTCTACAACTATTCCTTTAAATCCGAGTGGATTATCAACTACATTTACCACTCTGCATTTTAAATATCTTGGACTGGGTTCACTCATACAAACACCTTGTATTTTGGTTTAATAGAATTAAAAATAGAATCAGATATACATACGATTTTCTGTTTTTGAATTGTTTTTCTTTTGCAACCTTGAAACGGTATCTTCCAAATATTTGCCATTGAATTCTTCTTTATCATCAATGATAGTCTGGTGAAGCGATACTTTCAATACTTTTTCTACAATATCTCTGCCCGAAAATCCCTGTGTAAGCTTTGCGATTTTGGACATATTAACGTTTTTAATGGGTAACGGGAACGTCTTTATGTTGGTTTCAATAATTTTTAAACGCTCATTCTCATCAGGAAGAACAAATTCTATCTCTTCTTCAAATCTGTTACTGACAGCCGAATCAAGTGTATCTTTGCGATTAGTTGCACCTATTGTACATACCCCTTTACGCTCAATGATTCCGTCCATCTCAGTAAGCAGAGAATTTACAATTTCAGCAACATCTCCTCTAAGTTCCTGATATCTTCTGTCAAGTGCAACTGCATCAAGTTCATCGATAAATATTATACACGGAGCCATATTCTCTGCACGGTCATAAACCTGATGAATCTGTTTTGCTCCTTCCCCTACATATTCACCTATAAGTTCAGTTGCCTTTATAGTGATTATAGGTACATCCGTTTTATTTGCAAGCCCCTTTGCAAGCATGGTTTTCCCAGTGCCAGAGGGACCATAGAACAATATATTTCTTGGTGCCCATTTACCAAATCTTTCAGGATTTTCAAGGAATTTCTCAACAAGCTTGCATTTTTTACGTGCATTATCCTGACCTATTACATCATCAAAGTTTATATCGGTGTTAAGTTCTGAAGTTTCAACATTGTTGTTATCTTCCATTACAATAATAGTCGTGTATGGACCAATCACCGACTCTGGTGGGTCGACATCTATTATTTTATAGGCAAAATCAGGATACATTCTACGATCAAAAAGATATTCACCTTTTCGTGCAAGATGTTCTTCCCATTGTTCTCGTGCATAGCATTCAAAAACTTCAGGATTTTCTATTTCTGGATAATCCTCAAATATACCTGACAGAGGGTAACCCACAGGCTTTAGAATTACTTTCTCTGCAATGTTATCCACAAAATCGGCATCATTATCCAGCGTCATATTTTGATATTTTTGATAGTATCGTACTATAATACCAACTCTTGATTGTTTATATAATAAAAGAAATAAAGAATTAGTTAAATATTACCCCCATAAATTTAACTTATTTTAACAGTTATAAATAAGCACTATCTATAAAATAAACATATCGGTAATCCTATACTATTTATTGAATAAAAAACCCAACAACTTTAAGATTAATTACACAGATTCTATTTACCTATTGATGATTGATGAGGTCGAATAATATGGAGCTTGATGATATTACAATTACAAAAGCCATAGTTGATGATTTTTCTAAAACATTTATTGATTACACCGAAGTTGATGTGGCACTTGTTGGTGGAGGACCTGCAAATATGGTTGCTGCCACACGCCTTGCCCAGGAAGGTTATAAAGTCGCACTTTTTGAGAAAAAACTTGCACTTGGCGGAGGCATGTGGGGCGGTGGAATGATGTTTCCACGTATTGTTGTTCAGGATGAAGCCCGTAAAATACTGGAAGAATTCGATATTAACCACTATGAATACGATAACGAGAAAGGCTATTACATCGCCAATTCAATTGAATCCGTATCCAGACTCATAAACAAGACCGTGACTTCAGGTGTTCAGGTTTTCAATCTGGTAAATTTTGAAGATGTCATGATTCGCGAAGATGACCATGTCACAGGTATTGTTATCAACTGGGCAGCAGTATCCATCGCAAACCTTCATGTTGACCCACTTACCATACGTGCAAAAGTTGTAATCGATGGCACGGGACATGAAGCAGTAGTATGCAACACCGTTCAAAGAAAGATTCCAAACGCCAAATTTGAAGGTGTTGTTGGAGAACGACCCATGTGGGCTGACGCTGGAGAAAAAAGCCTAAAAGAAACCACTAGAGAAGTATATCCCGGACTTATCGTTACAGGCATGGCAGCCAATGCTGTTGCAGGTGCGCCCAGAATGGGTCCGGTCTTTGGTGGTATGTTGCTTTCCGGAGAAATGGCAGCAAAAATTGCGATGTCAAAACTGGATTGATTTCCAGTTTTATTATCCAATTATTATTTCAGGGAAAACATTTATTTAAGAAACGCACATCTATAGGTTGCCTTTAAAAGATAAAAATCTGTGCCGGGGTAGGGTAGCGGTTATCCTGTAGCCCTGTGGAGGCTATGACCCGAGTTCGATTCTCGGTCCCGGCCCCATTAAATTTAAAAATTATTTTGCAGGTAAATTGATATATACTGTTGTTCCTTCGTTCTTTTTACTATCGAGCCAAATACCTCCATTATGTAAATCTACAACCCTTTTTACATAAATACATTCCAATTCCTGTTCCACCGTAGTTCCTTGTTGTTGAACTATCTACCTGATAAAACAGTTTGAAAATTTCGTTATTTCCTGACATAAAGAATATATTAAAATCTTAAGACAATTTATGTAAGTGTTGTTTAGCTTATATTAACTGTTTAATTAACATTTTTTTAATGCTACCCAGAATCTACTGCCACTTCCTTCAGGATTATCATCAACCCCCACCTGTCCTTTATGGAGTTCAACAATCCTTTTAACGATTGCGAGTCCAAGCCCCACTCCTTTAATCCCTTTTTTATCAATTCGCTGGAATCTGTAAAATACATGAGGTTTTATATCATCAGGAACACCCTCACCTGAATCGGTTACAGTCACCTTCCAGTAGTTTTCTTTATCATGTATATTTATTGACACAATACTTTTTTCGGGGCTGTATTTGATGGCATTGGACAATAAATTTGAAAACACCCGTTCTATTGATGGATTTACCATTGCAAAGCATTCATAATCCGGAAGAAAATCTATATTTAACTGTTTATCTTCAATCTGTTGCTCAAAATCATTTATTACATTTTTAAAAATAGAACATAAATCCATTTTTTTAAATTCCAGATTATCTATTGTTCCCAATTTTGCCAGTTCAGCCGCATTTTCTATCATTTCAACCAGTTTATCGTCACTGGATTTGATTTTTTCCAGCATCGTCCTCTTTTTATCATCTGCTTCAAGATTCAACAATAACTGAACATAACCTTTAATTAACCCTGCCGGATTAAGAAGATCATGGCGCATGATGTCAGCAAAAATATCTTTGAATTCATTTAAACGTTGCAGGTCTTCATTTTTAGACACCAGTCCTTCACGTTCAAGTTTCATTTTTGTAACATCTATATGATACACAAGAACTTTAGTAGGATAATTATTGGATACTGGAACAACTTTCATCATAAACCAGCGGTACTTATAGAGAGAATGGCAGGGATATTCCAGTTCAAAAAAAATTTTATCGCCGTTTATAACTTCGTTTATTCCTTTAGACGCATCTGGTGCCTCATCAGACCATTCTCCTTCCGATTCATCACATAACTTAAGGTAATTGGTACCTTCACTACATGTTGAAGAGTCAAGACCGTTTGAGAGAGCGAACTGTCTCCAGTTCTCATTTACATAAATTATATCCCCTGATTCATCAAGAACTGCAAGATTATCCGGGAGAGATTGGACTAAGTTTTGAAAAAATTCAGGGTCATCTACACGACACGTATTGTTATTGGATTCGCTCATATTATCCGATAAACTATGATTAAAGTATGGAAATATTCAAAGATAGTTATTATGTAATTTTCATTAATACAATATTATAAATAACTTTAGTTATTTTGTAAGTGGTAAATGATAAAAATAATTAAAAATTAAAAAAGGTATTAAATTGTTTATAACATATTTAATAGTCAAACAATCGTGACTGTAGATGAGCACAGCATTCTTCACCGTAGATTTCAACAGGATACCTACCTGTTAAACATCCAAGACATAATTCGTTTTTATTAATGCCTATCGCTTCTACAAGCCCATCAATACTCAGATAGCCAATAGAATCCACCCCTATCATATCCCTGATACCTTCTATGGTGTTTTGAGATGCTATTAACTGTTCACGGGTTGCCATATCAATCCCCAGAT
>NZ_JAHENT010000132.1 GCF_018609725.1 Methanohalobium sp.
ATCAAAGCGGATAAACAGAAGTATGAAGTCCTGAAAAGGATTACTAAATTGTCTAAAACCTGTACAATTTTACTCTGTACACTACAAGACAATACTATTTTGAAAATTGAAAGTACCTGAAAAATGAATCCGCTTACCACCTGGTAAAAGAAAATGAGAGTTACAAAATGCTGCCCTCACAGGTTGCACAGCAGATCATGAAGGTAGTAGACAGGAATATGAAATCGTTTTTCAGGATTTTGGGTGAGAGAAAAAGAGGCAACTACAACCGACCTGTAAAGATGCCTGAATACCTGCCTAAAGACAGTAAGTTTGTATGTATATTTCCAAAAGATATGTTCAAAATCGATGATGGATTCATCAGGTTGTCTATGAGTAGAGATTTTTACAAGAATTATGGTGTTAAATATCTGTATTTCAAGTTACCTGAAAATATAACAGGTAAACACATAAAAGAAATATGGATAATCCCGATGTACAACGGACAACGGTTTGAGATAGAGTATGTGTACAGAGATAATGGAGAAAAAGTCGATGTAGACTACAATAAACATCTGTCTATAGATTTAGGAGTAAACAATTTCGCAACCTGTGTGGATACCAGTGGGACTGCTTTCATCATAGAAGGCAGGGGTTTAAAGTCTTACAACCGTTGGTGGAACAAAGTCAAAAGTGGGTTGCAGTCTGTATATGATAAACAGGGTATCAAATCAGGTAAAAAACTGAACTGGTTGTTCGAGAAAAGGAAAAACAAGATTAACGATTTCATGAATCAGAGTGTTAACTATATCATAAAACATTGTATAGATAATAACATCGGCAACATCATAATCGGAGAACTGAAAGACATAAAACAGAACTCCAACATGGGTAAAAAGAATAACCAGACTTTTCAAACTATACCCTTTGGTAACTTCAAACAAAAACTTCGGTCAAAATGTGAATACTACGGTATCAATTGTATAGAAGTTGATGAGGCATATACCAGTAAAACCGATGCTCTTGCATTAGAACCCATTAAAAAACACCAAAAATACATGGGTATAAGAGTCAAGAGAGGATTGTTCCAGTCCTCTACTGGTAAATTACTAAATGCCGATGTCAATGGAGCATTGAATATATTAAGAAAAGTAGTCGGTGATTCCCTTTTCTTCAAAGGGATAACTGATAGTGGGTGTGTGAACCATCCGAAAAAGATAAGACTCTTTGGAGTAAACTCTTTTTGAAGCCACTTGGTCTTTAGCCAAGTGGTAGTTCACCAAAACTCCAGATGGTACTGGGTTTGTCAAGGGTAAGAGAAGTTCAGGACACTTTAGTGTCATGGATATTTTCGGAAACACACTAAAAAAAAATCCAAACGTAAAGAAAAACTGTAGGAGAATTTCAGCAAGATGCACAACTCTGACTCAGATAATACTGATTTGAAAAATACGTCGCATTCCTCATCAAAATCGCGCGGGGAGTCTCCTGCAACTATTAGGATGAAACTCGAAGATGTACTACTAAAAATACAAAATGGAGAAATGGATATAGATAGTGCTGCAAATGAAATACATACCATGAGTTATACAGAAGTATCTGATTTTGCAAAAATTGATTCTCACCGTATGTGCAGAACGGGTATACCGGAAGCTGTGCTTGCTGAAGGTAAAGAACCAGATGACTTGGTTGAAATTGTCAAAAAACAGGTTGATTGTGCTGGCAGAGTACTTGTAACAAGAGTTTCTGCTGAACAGATAGCTAAACTTCGGTCTAATTTTGAATCTGATAATATTGAGTGGAACGAAAGAGCAAATGCAGCGGTAATTAATAATGGTACACAATGTCCTGAAACAGGTGGTGTTGTGGGGATTCTGTCAGGAGGAACAACTGATGTGGGAGTTGCTGAAGAAGCAAACATAGTCGCTTCTGAAATGGGATGCAAAACCATAACTGCTTATGATGTAGGAGTTGCAGGAATCCATAGATTGTTCCCTCAAATTTCAAGGTTTAAAGAAACAGGAGTTGACGCTGTGATTGTTGCTGCAGGCAGGGAAGGAACATTGCCTACAATTGTTTCAGGGCTTATAGATGTTCCTGTAATAGGGCTTCCGGTATCTACAGGTTATGGAGCAGGAGGATCGGGACAGGCGGCATTAATGTCAATGCTCCAGTCGTGTTCGGTAATTAGTGTAGTTAATATAGACGCTGGTTTTGTTGCGGGTGCTTTTGCGGCACAGATTGCAAATAAAGTAGCTAAGGCACGTAAGTAATGGTTGATCTATAAAAAAATAGCAAATATTTTATGTTAAAATCTCCACCTATTATACATACTCTTCTTGTATGATTAATGATATACTGGGATGGATATCATGTCCAAAATCGAAGAAAACTCATATTCCGAAAATAAATTAATTAATGACCTTGATTTAAATCCGATTGATATCGAAATATGTGATGTTACCTTAAGGGATGGAGAACAGACGCCAGGTGTTGTATTCACCAAAGAGGAGAAAATGAACATTTCAAACCAGATTGATTCACTTGGTGTGGAAGTGATAGAAACTGGATTTCCGGTGGTTTCGTCGGATGAAAAAAATACTGTTAAACAGATATCCAATATGGGATTAGACGCTCGAACATGCTGTCTATCCCGGGCTTTGACCAGTGATGTAGATTCTGCACTTGACTGCAACGTGGATATGGTCAGTATATTTGTAGCCATGTCTGACCTTCATCTAATTCATAAGTATAACAAAAGCTGTGAAGAAATGATTTCATGTGCGCTGGATACTATTGAATATGCAAAAGATCATGGTCTTGAAGTGAGGTTTGCTGCAGAGGATGCAAGCAGAACAAATGTGGATACTCTTAAGAATGTATTTTTAAGAGCACAGGATTATGGGGTGGATTATGTAAGTCTGGCTGATACAGTCGGTGTACTCAATCCCAGTACCACCTACCATCTTGTAAATGAAATTAATAAATCAGTGGACACACCGATTTGCATACATTGCCACAATGACCTGGGTATGGCAACTGCAAACACTCTGATGGCTGCAGAAGCCGGTGCCAAACAGCTTCATACAACTGTAAACGGAATCGGTGAAAGAGCAGGTAATGCACCACTGGAAGAAGTGCTTATGGGTCTGCTAGTGGAATATGATATTGACCGATATGATACGACTGGTCTTACAGATTTATCCAGAATGGTTGAATATTATGCAAATATCACACCACCAGTAAACAAAGCAATTGTTGGTAAAAATGCATTTACACATGAATCCGGAATTCATGTCATGGCAATACTGGAAAATCCCAGAACTTATGAACTTTTTAACCCGGAACTTGTTGGTGGGAAACGAAATCTGATAGTCGGTAAACACACTGGAATTAAAGCTCTTAAAGGTATTGTCAAAAGTATGGGTTATTCATTGGAACATGATGAACTGTGTGAGTTGAAAGAGAAAGTTAAAAACTGCACAGATATAAAACACGGAATCTCAAGAGACAAAATGGAAGAGATGATAAAAGATATCAAAACACATGGCATTTGAATAATGTATGTCCCATAATCATTCATTTACTGAGTGTTTTTCATCATCCAGATTATTAGGATGTGTTAATTTCATCTCTTCAGTATTTAACATTATAACATAATCTGCTGAATTTTTGAGTGCGGGTGAAAATCCTGGTTCAACTCCAAACAATATTGTCTCTTTTCCATGTTTATTTGCTTTATTTAAAAGAGGTTTAAAATCGGCATCACGTGTCACCAGAGTTATAGTATCAATATTGGGGTTGCATACCATTTCGGTTCCCTCTACAGCAAGCCTTACGTCAACATCACTTGAACATATTACAGGTTCAAATCCGTTGTTTTCAATGGCTTCTACCAGCTTTTCAGAAGCATACTGGTTAAGGAAAACAAGCCCTATTTTCACATTACCATATTCTTTCAAAACATCTCTGATGGCTTCCAGATTAACGTTAAATTCTTTCCTGAGCACATTGGGTCCATCTACCAGAAGACCAATATTACGTCTACCTGTTTCCTTTTTTGTACTGAGGTATTTAACAATAGAATTCAAGCCGCTTTTAACAGGTTTCATTGTTGCACTCCCACTACATCATAACTACCATAATTATCATTCTTTAATGACCGTTAATAAATGTAACACTATCAGAGTTTTTCTGCAAGACATTGTTTCTTTACATTATTAAACACAGTTTTTTTAACCAATCTAAACTGGTTCACCATTTTTCTACCAACTTTTTTTCGTGTATAACGTATTTCTCCACCGTGTCTTAGAAATAGTTCCATGGTTTCTTCAAACTGTTTGCGTTCTTCATTTGACAGTTCAATAAGGCTTTCATGACCTGAAATCCAGTTATAAACCTTTAATAGGTTTGTTTCACGGATACGTTTTAACCCTTCAATATTTGCTGCGTCTTCTAAATACAGAGTCCTTTTCTTTTTTGGAGACCATGCCGCAATTTTTTTCTGGAACTCTATAAACTGGACAGGAATTTCTTCTCCTTCTTTGGGTCTGGGGAAATATTTGGTAAGATGGCGTAAATCATCGTCCATATTACCACCTTCGTACATATTCATTCCTTGTACTGGTTCTATACATGGATATTGTTCTCTTTATCCAGAAACCCATGAGGATTCCCACTACCATACCTATCAGGTGGGCGCTGTGGGCTATCATATCCTGCGTATTTACTATAAAGAACAAGAATTCTATACCTATAAGCAGGATGATTGCATGTTTTATTCTCATCGGTATAAAAAATACAAAAATTGGAAGGTCTGGTACAAGTATTGCGAGTGCGGCGAATATACCTATAACTGCACCACTTGCACCAACCAGAGGGAATGGTGTGGTAGTAATCAACGCAAACCCAATTGATGCAAAGATACCAGCCAGAAAGAAGACTGTTAAAAATCTCTGTTTACCAAACCTTTTTTCGAATTCATTTCCAAAAAAGAACAATACAAACATGTTCAAAAACAGATGCGCAAAATTAGAATGCACAAAAATATGGGTAAGAATTGTCCATGGTTTTACCAGTATCTGGGAAATGTTAGCAGGAAGACCCAGCAAGGCAAAATAGTTTATTCCTATGACATTTGTTATTATCAGGTTTCCTATGATATATGAAGCTATACAGATAATTATAATTGCTATAGTAGGGCTTTTAGTAGCCCATTTTTTGATTTTGTTCAAAAAACTAAAAGCTAAACCTTTGGAAGCTTTTTTTGCTGTTTCTTTAAACATATTTTTGAATATACCTTCTGTGTCAAAATTCGAATAATTACTACCATCACCAGGGCTTTTAGTGAAACCGTATTTTTTCTGGTGCTCAAGCCCTTCACAGGCATGTCTTTCTGGGAGTCTATGTTCTACACAGAAGGTTTTTCCACAGAATCTGCATCTGAACAGTGTTGAATCCTGTTTCCCACATATCCAGCAATTATTGCTCAAGTTATCCTCCATATATCCAACGTGTTACGTCTAATAAAATATTTTCTAATTTTTGGATGTCTTGCTTTAATATGATGTTGGTTTATAGAAATTAATAAGGACTAAAAAATCATCCTTTATTTAAGGATATTCATGTAATTAATGGTATGTCTTATTCCTTATGGATATGTATAACTTTTTGTTGTTAATAAATGCAAATTTATCTAATATAATCATGATAAATTAAGGGAAACATTTATATATTCATTGGAACATTTAGGAACAAAGTCTTAAACAATAATTTAGATTCGTGATATATTTATAGATTTTCACCTTTTCAAATACAATTTTTATAAACTGATACTTCGCTATCTCTAATCAGGAGGATAAAATACACATGAGTAATGTAACAACAGGCAAATTTTCAATTGAAGACTTGGAAAATGTTCAGGTAACTATTGAGAATATTGTCGGTGCAATAGAAGAAGTGGAAGAAACTGAAGAGGAGATGGGTGTAACACCAAAACCTGGCATCTCATCACTCAGACACTGGGATTTCAACCTTCTTAACAGATATGAGCCAATATATACACCAATGTGTGATCAGTGCTGCTACTGTACATTCGGTAAATGTGACCTGAGTGGCAATAAAGAAGGTGCATGTGGTATCGATATGAAAGCTCATCAGGCGCGTGAGTTTTTGCTTCGTGTGATAACAGGTGCATCAGCTCATACGGGTCATGGAAGACATCTACTTCACCACCTTATTGAAAAATATGGTAGAGACCATCCAATAGATGTAGGTTCATCAAACCTCAAGACGCCTGTGATGCAAACTGTCACCGGTTACAAGCCTGAAACACTCGGAGACCTTGAAAAAGCACTGGATTATGTAGAAGAACAAATAACCCAGCTTCTGGCTACTATTCACATGGGACAGGAAGGAGAAGCAATTGATTTTGAATCAAAAGCTCTTCATGGGGGTATGCTTGACCATGTAGGAATGGAAATTTCCGACATCGCTCAGATATCCTGTCTTAAGATGCCTAAATCGGATCCAGAATCACCACTTGCTGAAATCGGAATGGGATGTATCGATTCATCGAAACCAATGCTTCTTACTATTGGACACAATGTTTCAGGTGTAACCAATATAATAGATTATATAGATGAACAGGGTCTTTCAGATGATATAGAGATTGCTGGACTCTGCTGTACAGCAATTGATATGACCCGGTACAATACGGATGAAGGAGACGAACCCAAATCAAAGGTTATCGGTAGTCTGGCAAAAGAATTGAAAATGATACGTTCAGGAGTACCTGATGTCATCGTTGTTGATGAACAATGTGTCAGGGCTGATATACTCAGGGAAGCTCAAAGACTTTCAATCCCTGTGATAAGTACCAATGACAAAATAATGTATGGTCTCAAAGATCGCTCCAATGACAATGTGGATGAAATATTGGGAGACCTCGAGTCTGGGAATGAGCCGGGTGCACTTATACTTGATTTTGATAAGCTAGGTGAACTTGCACCACGTCTTGCTATGGACATGGCTCCAATACGTGAAGAGAAAGGAATAAAATCACTTCCAACAAGTGAAGAACTGCAAGAACTTACAGAAAGATGTGTTCACTGTAAAGAATGTGAACTTGTATGTCCCACCAATCTTTCAATCAGTGATGCAATGAGTGCTGCAGAATCAGGAGATTTTGCACCATTTGAAGAACTTCATGATAAATGTGTGGCATGTGGAAGATGTGAACAGGTCTGCCCCAAGGACATACCAGTCCTAAACGTTATTGAAAAGTCCGCTCAAAGGGTAATACGTGAAGAAAAAGGTAAATTGAGGTCAGGAAGAGGACAGGTAAGTGACCCTGAAATACGGGAAGAAGGTGTAAATCTTGTACTTGGAACTACACCAGGTATCATTGCGCTGGTAGGCTGTTCTAATTATCCTGAAGGTACAAAAGACCTTTACAGGATTGCAGATGAAATGCTTAAAAGAAACTACATTGTAGTGGTTTCCGGATGTTCTGCAATGGATCTTGGCATGTACAGGAACGAAGATGGCAACACTCTGTATGAGGAGTATCCTGGAAAATTCATCAAAGGAAATCTCCTGAATGTAGGTTCATGTGTATCCAACTCACACATAACCGGAACAGCGATTAAAGTTGCATCAATCTTTGCTCAGAGAAACGTAACTGGTAATTTTGAAGAAATCGCTGATTACATCCTGAACCGTATAGGTGCAGTAGGTGTTGCTTGGGGTGCATATTCACAGAAAGCATCTTCAATTGCTACAGGATGTAACAGATTCGGAATACCTGTAATAATAGGACCTCATGGTTCTAAATACAGAAGAGCACTTATCGGTAAACCTTACGATAAGGATAAATGGACGGTTTATGATGCAAGAAATGGTGAAGAGCTTCAAATACCACCATCACCAGAATTCCTGCTGAGCACAGTTGAATCAGTTGAAGAACTGATGCCGATGCTTGCCAAAAACTGTATGCGACCAAGCGATAACAACATGGGTCGTATGATTAAACTTACAAACTACATAGAATTGAGCGAGAAATATCTGGGTGTCATGCCAGAGGACTGGTATCAGTTTGTTAGAACTGAAACCGATCTTCCGCTTACAAAACGTGGAGACCTGCTAAAGAAACTGGAATCTGAACACGGCTGGGAAATTGACTGGAAGAAAAAGAAAATAATTTCTGGCCCAAGCATGAAGTTTGATGTTTCATCACAGCCGACTAATGTAAAAAGACTCTGCAAAGAGGCGTAATTCATGGTTGATGCAATTAAGAACACACGTGTGTACACTACATGGGGCACAAAAAACGCAAAACCTGTACAGCCAAAAGTAGCAGCCAAAACCATCTCCAAAGCAAAACGACCGCTGATGGTTGTAGGTGCTGACCTGCTTAAAAATAAAGAAGTACTTGATCGTGCAGTCACAATAGCAAAAACTGCTGGGATACCGGTGGCTGCCACAGGTCATTCCATAAAAGAACTTGTTGATAAAGGTGTAAGTGCCAAATATATCAATATCCATTCACTGGGATTGTATCTATGTGATCCTAACTGGGAAGGTCTTGATGGAAATGGATGCTACGATATGGCGATTATATTGGGACACAAAAAGTATTATATAAATCAGGTATTATCTGGTCTCAAAAACTTCACAAATCTCAAGACAATATCCATTGATAAACATTACCTGCAAAATGCTACGATGTCATTTGGTAATTTAAGTGATGAAAAACATCTTGAAGCACTGGATGAATTAATAGAAAACCTGTAATCCGCAAAGAGGAGAATAAAACATGGCAGAATTCCCACTTGAAATATCTCCGATGTTTGAAGGAGAAAGGATTAGAAAGAACGACATGTATGTAGAGCTCGCCGGTCCGAAATCAAAGGGTTTTGAACTGGTTAGAGCAACTGATTCAGATGAAATAGAAGATGGCAAATTCACCCTGATAGGACCTGATATTTCTGAAATGGAAGAGGGTTCAAGGTATCCTTTTGCAATGATTTATAAAATAGGGGGCGAACTTGTAGAGCCAGACCTTGAGGCTATTGTAGAACGCCGCAATCATGATTTTTATAATTACATGCAGGGTGTAATGCATCTCAATCAGAGATATGATATCTGGGTCAGACTCAGCAAAGATGCTGTTAATAAAGGTTTAAACTCCTTCGAACAGATGGCAGCGGCCATGATGTCGCTATTTAAGAATGAACTTTCATTTATTGAGAAAATAGAAGCAGTGTACATCACAGACCCTGAAGAAATAGATAAAGAACTTGAAAATGCAATGGAGATTTATAAGGAACGTGATGAAAGAACAGCAAATCTCCATGATGAAGATGTGGATACATTCTATGGATGCACTTTATGCCAGTCATTTGCACCATCAAATGTATGTGTTATAACTCCTGACAGAATATCCCTATGTGGAGCTATAAACTGGTTTGATGGTAGGGCAGCAGCAAAAGTAGACCCTGAAGGTCCACAATTCCCTATTGAAAAAGGCGAAGTTATTGATGAAGTAGGAGGGGAGTATTCAGGAGTCAATGAAGCTGCAAAATCACTTTCAGGTGGAGAATTTGACCGTATAAAACTTCATTCATTCTTTGAGTACCCACATACATCCTGTGGATGTTTTGAAGTAGTAGGATTCTACATCCCTGAAGTAGATGGTATCGGATGGGTAGATAGAGATTTCACTGGCAACGCACCAAATGGTCTTCCATTCTCTACAATGGCAGGACAGACCGGTGGAGGTAAACAGGTAGTAGGTTTCCTTGGTATAGGTATAAACTATTTCCGTTCACCAAAATTCTTGCAGGCAGATGGTGGATGGGACAGAGTTGTATGGATGCCAAGCCACCTCAAAGAGAAAGTTGTCGATTATATACCAGAAGATGTTGTTAACAAAATACCAACAGAACAAGATGTTGGTGACATCAGTGAATTGGAAACCTATCTCAAAGAAACTGAACATCCAGTAATTGAAAGATGGTCTGAGGAAGAAGAAGAAACTGAAGCTGAAGAAGAGCAACCAGAACAACCAGAATCCGCTCCTTCTCAGTATATGACCCAGATGCCAGCTTCCATGCCGAGTGCACCTTCATGGACATCAAGTGCATCAAGTGGCGGGGTTAAAGTAACCCTCAAAAATGCCAAAGTTTCAATCGATCGGATTATTGTGAAAAATAAGGAATAAATGTAGATGCCAACGGGGAATTTTGTGACCAGGATTATTGCGGTAACAGGTAAAGGCGGTACAGGGAAAACTGCAATAACCGCCATGCTTATGCGTCATCTTGTAAAAGGTGACAATCTTGTACTGGCGGTTGATGCAGACCCTGATACCAACCTTCCTGATGCTCTTGGATGTGAAATAGATCATACACTTGGTGAGATGAGGGAATTCATGCTCAATGAAAGAGATAATTTCCCTCCAGATAGCAATAAAGAATCTGTACTGGAATCCAAGGTATATGAGGCTATAAATGAAATGGATGGCTATGACCTGCTGGTCATGGGTCGTCCAGAAGGACCCGGGTGTTATTGTTATGTGAATAACCTGCTTCGGGGAATAATGACAAGACTTGTTACAAATTATGATGCTGTTATAATAGATACAGAAGCGGGTCTTGAGCATTTCAGCCGCAAATTAATCCCTGAAATCGATGACCTGATTGTTGTAACAGATGGCTCCAAGAGAGGCATGCAGACGGGTGAGCGTATAAGCCAACTGGTTGGTGAACTTGAGACAAAAGTCAAAAATGTATATGTTGTTGCCAATAAGGTTACAGAAAGCAATCGTGAACTGATTGAGCAAAACGCAAAAGATTTGGATTTGAGATTGCTCGGTGCAGTACCTGTCGATAAAATCATTGAAGAAAGGGATTTAAAAGGGCTTCCTTTGTTTGATTTGCCTGATGAATCGGTTGCTATAAAAGAGATAAATAAAATAGCAAACGATTTGAATCTATAAGTTGTATCAATTTTATATACAAATTATCTTTTTAATTTGTGCCTTAACCTATTATTAACAATGCATTTTAGATGGTGGAAATTATATGACAAAAAAAATGAAATTATCAGACCTTACTGAGATGTTAAAGGACCTTGATGTGGAAGCACTTGAAGGTGTTAACATCGAAGGTGATATAGAATTCGATGTTAGTGGTGTAGGTCTTGATCCCAATCTATCCTATGCGCTGGGATATGAAGCAGCACAGGTTTCGCTGCATATAGCAAACATTGCAAAATTGTTGGGATATCCGGTAGACCAACTATTTGGTGCGTCAATGGGTGCTGTAGGACAGGAAGCACCATCTGCTGAGGGAATTGCTGCAAAAACAGGATTGTCCGAACTTGCTTCATCCAGTTTTGAAGTATCCCCAGTAAAAGAATGGACACATACAATAGAAGAAGTAACTTTAGGTGCAACATCTTCTGATGGAGGTTCACGCGGTAATACCATAACACTTGGTGGAGAAAATGCACTTCCATACTATTTTGATGCAGAAATGCCTCACAGAAATTATGTCACAATGGATGTTTTTGATCTGCCTATAAGTATGGCAAAGTCCGTAAGAACAAATTATGAAGATGTTATGGATGACCCTGCAGAATGGGCAAAGAAAGTAGTAAATGAATATAACGCTGATATGGTAACCATTCATCTGGTATCAACAGACCCCAACATAGAAGATACATCAGCAAAAGAAGCATCAAAGGTTGTAGAGGATGTTTTGCAGGCTGTTGATGTGCCTCTGGTTATAGGTGGTTCTGGTAATCCTGACAAAGATCCTGAAGTTCTTGAAAAGGCGGCAGAAGTTGCAGAGGGCGAAAGGGCTCTGCTTGCGTCTGCAAGTCTAAATCTTGATTATGAACGCATTGCTAAAGCAGCAACCGATCATGGACACGCTATTCTCTCATGGACCCAACTTGAAATCAATGCTCAAAAAGAACTTAACAGGAAACTCATGACCCAATGCAATGTTCCAAGAGACAGCATTCTTATGGATCCAACAACAGCAGCACTTGGTTACGGTCTGGATTATGCCTATACCAACATGGAAAGGATAAGGCTTGCCGGACTAACAGGTGATGATGAACTCACGTTCCCAATGTCATCAGGAACAACCAACGCATGGGGTGCACGTGAATCATGGATGAAGGAGTCACCAATACAAAATGATTCAGACTGGGGACCAAGAGAGTATAGAGGACCTATATGGGAAATATCAACCGGTCTTGCACTGGCTCTTGCCGGTAACGACCTGTTCATGATGATGCATCCAACATCAGTACAGGTATTGAAAGAAGCAACCCAGTCGCTCTTTGGAACAAAAGAAGCAGAGGATATAGACATCAGTAATTGGATAGGGGCGGAGGTGTAATTAATGAAGATAAACAGTCCCCTTCAGGCGTATAAATACCTCCCGGGAGATAATTGTGGAATATGTGGTGAGAGCACTTGCATGGCTTTTGCATCCCGGTTAATAGAACGTTCTGCAGAGCTAACAGATTGTGAACCAATTCTCAGAGATGATCAGAAAAAAAACTTTGAAAATCTACAGGAACTGCTAAGACCAGAAATCCGTGAAGTGGATATAGGTGTAGGTGATAAGGCAGTAACAATCGGTGGAGACGATGTTTTATACCGACATAAACTCACATTTTTCAACAAGACGGTTCTGACCTATGATGTATGGGACACAATGGATGAAAATGACCTTGCAGAAAGGGTTGATCATATTGAAAATTTCCAGAAATTCTATGTTGGGCAATTCCTTAACGCTGATGCTATAGCAATCCGTTCCGTATCAGATGAACCCAGCCAATTCTCAGAAACTGTAAAAAAGGTTATGGAGAAAACTAACCTCCCTATCGTACTTTGTTCCTTTAATCCCGAGGTATTAAGAGCCGGACTTGAAGTATCATCAGATAGAAATCCACTGATTTATGCTGCAAATAAAGATAACTGGCAGGAAGTTGCAGACATTGCTAATGATTATGGTGTACCGGTTACATTGTTTGCACCAGGAGACCTCGACCTGCTTAAATCCATGGCTTTGACATTTACTAAAATGGGCATGGAAAACCTTGTCCTTGATCCGGGTACTTATCCTACAGGTACACAGTTAAGGAACACGTTCAATAATTTCATAAAACTTAGAAGAGCCGGAATTAATGGAGACCGTGAAATTGCCTTCCCGCTAATGTCAGTACCTCTTACATCATGGTTGGTATATGAGGATACAGTAAATGCATCCTACTGGGAAACTGTGCTTGCCTGTACTTTTATAATTAAATACGGCGATATAATGTTGCTTCACAGTACTGAACCCTATGCCATGTTGCCGGAATTGCATATGCGGGATACAATTTATACCGACCCACGTAAACCAGTTATGGTAGACCCGGGTGTATATGAAGTCGGTTCACCAACTGCCGATTCTCCTGTAATTATAACCACAAATTTTGCACTCACCTACTATACGGTTGAAAGCGACTTGGCTTCCAATGATATTGATTGTTACCTTGCAGCAATTGATACAGAAGGAATCGGTGTAGAAGCAGCAGTTGCAGGTGGACAATTGACTGCTTCAAAGATTAAAAAAGGACTGGAAGAATCAGAATTTGACCTGAAAGAACAAACCAATCACAAAACGTTGGTACTTCCAGGACTTGCAGCACGTTTGCAGGGTGATGTCGAGGACGAAACTGGAGCAAACGTTGTTATAGGACCTGCAGATTCAGGTCGTATACCCGGATGGATGGATAAAAACTGGCCTCCATCTACAGAATAAAAAATTACCTGTCCGTGATAATTTCACGGGTAGATATTTATTTTTTTTAGTGATCTTCTATTTCAATAGCAAATCTTTTTTTAATTGACTGCATTGAAGGTGAATGGGTGTTAATCATGAGTAATGTATATTTTAAACCAGTAGATTCTATCGGTCCAAACCAGACACAGATAGATCAGGTAAAAGAGTTATATCCAGATATTTCACCGGTAGAAAAAGGAGACCTTGTTGCAATAAAAATTCATCCTGGAGAGTATGGCAATACCACACATATACACCCTGCAATAGTAAGGGCTGTTGTTGACATGGTCAAAGATGAAGGAGGAATACCGTTTGTAGTGGATACAACTGTTCTTTATAATGGTATGAGGTTTAACGCTGCAGATGCGCTTTGGACTGCTTCTGTGAATGGTTTTACACAGGAGAGTATGAATGCCCCTGTTATCATCGGTGACGGATTACTGGGTGATGAAAGTGTAACCGTTGAAATCAATGGAGAAGAACTAAAAGAGACAACAATAGCATCAGCCATTGCAAAAGCAGATTCCATGATTGTACTGTCTCATGTAAAAGGACATCCAGCCACCGGTTTTGGAGGAGCAGTTAAAAATGTAGGAATGGGATGTCTTGACAAGGATGGTAAAACTGACTGCCACGAGGTAGGCATTCCTACAATAGACCCTGAAAAATGTGTGGGTTGTGAAACCTGCATAGATATCTGTGCATGGGGCGCTTTGAAGATGGAAAATGAGAAAGCTGTAGTTGATACTGAACTTTGCAAAGGTGAAGGTTTTTGTGTGGAATCCTGTCCAGAAGGAGCAATTGTTCCGCCTGAAAACTTTACAGAAGGTCTGCAAAAACGGATAGGTGAAGCATCAATAGCAACTATTAATTCATTATCAGAAAAAATTGGTTATATAAATTGGATATTTGACCTCACACTAGGATGTGATTGCTTCGGATTCTATACACCCAGTTTCTCTAAAGATGTCGGAATACTTGCATCCAAAGACCCTGTAGCAATCGATATGGCAAGTATTGATTTGATAAACAGCAAAATGGAGGAACATGGTTCTAAATCCACTATGAAGGATGTCTGGGGCGTAGATCCGAAAATACAGGTTGATGCTGCAGAAAAAATTGGAGCTGGAAGTGAAGGATACACATTGATAAAATAATTCTACCTTCTCTTTTTATAAAGATGAAGAAAACCACGATGTCTTTAGCATCGTGGTATAACAAAGAGTCAAAAAAAGTATAAGTATTTTGCTAAACGATTGTATAATGCATGTATCTGACCCAGAAGAACCATCTCCGTGCTGATAAGCAGAC
>NZ_JAHENT010000133.1 GCF_018609725.1 Methanohalobium sp.
CTTGACATCTTTAGACGAAAGAGTACGATATTTGATACCATATTCGGCTACTTGCTTAGCTTTTGCAAGCTCATCAGAGAAATCCCAATAATGTTTGATTTTATAAGTTAGTATTAAATATCATCGCCTCTGTTAAAAGATACGGCTTATATAAAAAAAAAATATGGTGAAAAATCAATGACCAACGGGGTTGTTTCATCACTCTTTAAACGAAGTTTTAAGATATCCTTTAAACAACTTAAATCAAAGACTCTTTAAACTACAGTTTAAAGATATTGGTAAATTTCAATTTAGAGCGTTTTGATTTAAAGAGTACGGTTAGAAACCGTTGGCTTTCACGTACCCCTGTTGCCCCACTTTCGTAACATCAATTAATTTATATGTAAAAACTGTGTACAGGATACAACATACCGATAAAATTATTTGCTCATACTGGACAATAGAAAGTAACAAAAATTATATTACAAATTGAGCTTTTAAATATTATAAAATTTAGATGAACAGGTGAATTATCATTGAGTATCAATGTTAACAGATACAAATGCGGTTATTGCGGTGCATGTGTAGGAGTATGCCCTGAAGGTGCACTTGAACTTGTAGAAACATTTGTTGAAGCAGACAACAAATGCACTGGATGTGGCCTCTGCGCTAAAATATGCCCTGTCGGCGCTATAGAGGTGGTCAGATGAAAAACCAATATGACGTTATTGTTGTAGGAGCAGGTCCAGGTGGGTCTATAGCAGCAAAAACCGCTGCAAAAAACGGTCTTGATGTACTGCTGATTGAAAAACGCCAGGAAATCGGTGACCCTGTTAGATGTGCTGAAGGGATAGGTAAAGAAGGATTGAAGCATCATATTGAGCCAAACCCAAGATGGATATGTGCTGATGTTAAAGGTTCAAGGATATATTCACCAGACGAAACAGTTGTTGAAATGTCTGAAGAACTTTCCGGCGGAGAAGTTGGATATGTATTGGAAAGGAAAATCTTTGACAGAGAACTTGTAAACCAGGCTGCATCCTACGGTGTAGATGTCATGGTCAAGACAAGAGCAACCGGACTTATAAATGAAAAAGGATATGTCCGCGGAATAAAAGCCATGTATCTTGGAGATGAATATAATTTTTATTCAAATATTGTAATCGGTGCTGACGGGGTAGAATCAAAAATAGGTAGATGGGGAGGTATTGATACCTCACTCAAACCATCTGATATAGAAGTCTGTGCACAGTATCTGATTGGAAATATTGATACGGACCTTAATTTCTGTCATTTCTATCTTGGAAATGAAATCGCACCTTCGGGTTATATATGGGTGTTTCCAAAAGGCGAAAAACTGGCAAATGTAGGAATAGGAATACTTGGAAGCCGTTCTGGTAAAAAAAGAGCAATAGATTTGCTTTCGGATTTTGTCAAACAGAAATTCCCCGAAGGAAAAATACTTGAGCTTGATGTGGGCGGCGTACCAGTAAGCGGTACAATAGACCAAACCATTGCAAATGGACTTATGCTTGTAGGCGATGCCGCACGTCAATCAGATCCGATCACTGGTGGAGGACTGGTTAATGCAATGGATGCTGGTGAAATTGCAGGAAATGTTGCCTATGAAGCGATTTCTGCATCTGATGTATCCACAAAAATGCTGCAGAGATATGAATCACGATGGCGTAAAACAATTGGTCAAGATATTGACAATGATTTGATTGTGAAAAATAAGTTTGTCGAATTTACAGACGAGCAACTAAATACTTTTGCACATTCACTTCAGAATGTTAATTTCAACACCATGAACCTGAAAGAACTTTTATATGTATTGTTCAAGGCTAATAAACGGCTCCTTTGGGACTTGAGAGTGCTGTTTAAAGAATATACAAAGTATAATAAAAAATCTCAATGGGAATCAGAAATAAAATCTTAATTCTCTAATTACCATTTTTTCCAGTATTCAGGTGTAAGCATTACAAATACGGTGAAGATTTCAAGCCTTCCCATCCACATATTCCCAATAAGGGCTACTTTACCCAATGCAGGAACAACATCAAAGTTATCCATTGGTCCAACAGCCCCCAAACCGGGACCAATATTGCCAAGTGTTGCTATCGATGCAGTTATAGAACTTAAAAGGTCCATTCCAAGTAAACCCAAAAGAGCTGAACTTGCTGCAAATATTAAAAAATATATCGCAATAAAGGATATAACTGATTGCATGATATCTTCCGAAACACTTTTCTTATTAAATTTTATTCTTGTAACCGCTCTCCTGTGGATTACTTTGAATATTTCTCTGCGGCTATATTTTAGCATTAATAGCCAGCGAACCATTTTAGGACCACCGGCTGTTGAACCTGCACATCCCCCAGCAAACATAAGAATTAGCAATATCATCTGTGCAGCATGAGGCCAGGCAATAAAATCTGTTGTCGCATATCCAGTGGTTGTTGTTATAGTAAGAACCTGGAAAGCTGCATACCGCAATGATTCAATAATCGGTGTATTAATATCTCTCCAGAGTATAAGGGTCAGCAGTGCTATTGCAGAAAAAACCACAAATGAATAGAACTTAAACTCATCATCTTTTATCAAACTTCTTCTGCTTGCATATAGTGTTTTATAATGAAGTGCAAAGTTTGCTCCCGAAATAAAGATAAAAACCATTATAATTGTTTCTACAAGAGGACTACCAAATGCTTCAATACTTCGTGCATAGGGAGAGAACCCACCACACGAAACTGTAGTAAAAGTATGGGTTACAGCATCATAAACTGATAGTCCTGCAAGTTTTAAGGCTATTGCCTCGGCAATTGATACTACTAAATATACCATCCACAATATTTTTGAGGTTTCTCTTATTCTGGGTTTAAGTTTATCTTCCTGAGGTCCTGGAACCTCTGCTCTAAACATCTGCCTGCCTGCAACACCAAGTTTCGGAAGTATGGCAATAAATAATACAATAATCCCCATACCTCCGAGCCATTCAGTCATATTTCTCCAGAAAAGGATTCCTTTGGGATGAGCCTCAATATTAGCAAAAACTGTAGAACCTGTAGTTGTAAATCCAGACATGGATTCAAAAAAAGCATTCAATGGAGTTACGCCATCCAACATATAAGGAATCGAACCAAAAATTGCAGCAAACAACCACCCCAATGCAACAATCGCAAATCCTTCCCTATGATGCCATTCATCTTCTGTAGACCTGAACAAAAATAAAAAAACTGTTCCAACAAGTATGGTCATTGTTATAGCCACTGTAAATGGCTCGATGGATTCTCCATAATATAAAGCCACAAATAAAGGGATAATCATAATAAATCCAAGAAGTAAAAGCAACCGTCCTATAATATTAAAAATTATATGAACATTCATATTATCCCCTTAAAATATTTTATTTGAATAGCTTTTCCACATCTGTTACTGCCGAAGGCAACGAGAATATAAGTACACGGTCTCCGTCTTCGATTACATGGTCACCGCGTGGTATAAATGGTTCATTACCATGTATGACCATACTCACAATCGCTCCGCTTGGGAACTTGATGTCTTTTAAAGGTTTTCCTGTGATTTTAGAGTTTTTATATGCGATATATTCTATGATTTCGGCTCTTTCACCTTCAATTGTTGTAAGTGCTTCTATACCTGTGCCCATTGATAATTTCATAACTTCATTAATTGTTGCCTGTTTCGGACTTGCAGCAAGGTCCACTCCCACCATTTCAAACAATGGACTATATCCAGAACGCTCCACTCTTGTAATAACCTTACCTACACCAAATTGTTTTGCAAGAAGTGCTGATAGCAAGTTCTTTTCATCGCTACCCATAACTGAAAAAACTGTGTCCATGTTACTTACTTCTTCTTCTTTCAAAAGGTTTACATCAGTTCCATCACCATTAATAACCAGCACTTCTGGTAATACATCTGCTATATATTCACATCTTTTCTTATCACGTTCGATTATTTTTACTTTTATACCACTTTTTTGTGCAATTTGCGCAAGGTGAAATCCAACTTTACCCCCACCTATAATCATAACTTTATTAACATTTTGACCTATTTCACCAAATACCCCGCGTATACTCTTCATTTCATCTGTTTTACCAATAATAACCACGTGGTCTCCAGAGTTTATAGCATCGTCACCATGAGGTATTATTACCTCCCCCCCTCTAAAAAGAGCACTTATAATACAGGATTCACTAAGTTGGAGGTTTTTAATCTGTTTTCCCACAATTTCGGTGTTGTCTTTTGCGACAAATTCAATCATTTCAACTTTGCCTTCAGCAAAAAACTCAGCATCAATTGCAGAAGGTATAGAAAGCACTTCCGCTACTTCAGAAGCCATTGCAAGTTCAGGACAAATCATGGTGTCAATACCGATTTGTGTACGTCTTGCTACGGGTTTATCTATATAATCAGGGTTGCTCACTCTTGCCATTGTTTTTAACGGCTTTTTACTTTTAGAAACCAATTTTGCAGCCATACAGGATACAATATTAACTTCATCAGAACCTGTTACCGCTACCAAAAGGTCTGCATTGGTTAGTACCTGGGTGAGTAACCTGACATTGGCACCATTGCCCTGTATCACCTGTAAATCCATCTCATCGGCTCGTTCACATGCATCATCATCCCTGTCAATAATGATAACATCATTGTTTTCATAGAGGGAATTTGCAATATGGTACCCTACTTCACCTGCTCCTATTATTACAATCTTCATGGATATACCCTCAAATAAGCAAGAAATAGAAGTATATAAAATTAGGGATAACAGTTTTACCTATAATCAATATAAGTATTAAAATTTACTAATTTAATGGAAAATTAATGAGTATTGACAAGAGAAAAAGGAAGAGTTGTGGTTTTAGTAAAAATCACAAATCAGACTTCAAATGCACCTTTTACTTTGTCAAAGATGCTTTTGTCGCCCTTCCTTGCTTTTGATTCATTCTCACCAGCCAGAGTTTCATCAAGTTCTTGTAGAATACGCTTCTGCTCTGATGTCAGATTTGTTGGCGTTTTGACGATGACTTTTACATGCTGGTCGCCATGGCCTCGGCCATTAAGGTGTGGCATTCCTTTATCTTTCAATCTAAATATGGTATTTGTCTGGGTCTCGGGTGGAACCTTCATATTGACACTGCCATACAAAGTCGGAACAGTTATTGTTGTTCCCAATGCTGCCTGTGTAATTGTAATCGGTATTTCACATGCTATGTCATCACCAACACGTTCAAATGTATCATGTGGTTTGACATGGAGTACTATATAAAGATCTCCAGGTGGTGCTCCAGGAGAACCCTGTTCTCCTTCACCGCTTACTTTCAAACGCAGTCCATCATAGGAACCCTGTGGTACTTTGACCGGTACTTTTGCAGTTCTTTTAACTTTTCCAGTACCACTACATGAAGGACATGGAGTTTCTGCCACCTGTCCCTGACCATAGCAGGTACTGCATATAGACGTTGTCATGAAACGCCCAAGTGGTGTGCTTCGGGTTTGTGTTATCTGTCCTCGTCCATGACAGGTTGGACAGGTTTTTACTTTACCACCTTTGGCACCTGTTCCTTCACATTCACCGCATTTTTCAGCTCTTGGCACATCAATTTCTGTATTAAGCCCAAAGGCAGCGTCTTCAAGAGTAATGCTTAAATCATAGCGAAGGTCAGACCCTCTGGATGGTCCGCTTCTGCGTCTACCACCACCGCCGAAGAACATATCAAAAATATCGCCGAATCCAAAGTCACCGAAATCTGCTGAACCGAATATATCTTCTTCAGTATATCTGCTATCTATTCCTGAATGACCGAACTTATCGTATTGAGCTCTTTTATCAGGATCAGATAACACACCATATGCTTCTGAAATTTCTTTGAATTTTTCTTCTGCATCTGGGTCATCACTCTTGTCAGGATGATATTTCATTGCAAGTTTTCTGTATGCCTTTTTTATCTCATCCTGTGAAGCATCTTTTGATACCCCAAGTATTTCATAATAATCGCGCGTGGTGGTCATGCTGCATCCCTCATATTATGTTATAAAATAGATAAACAACTGTCAGAAAAAGACAGTTGTTTTAAAATGTTTTTAGTTTACTGTTTCTTTTCATCGCTGTCTTCATAATCTGCATCGACAACATCTTCTTCAGATGAACCACCAGCAGATTCTGTACCTTCAGTTTCAGCCTGCTGTTGTGCCTGTTGCTGAGCCTGTTGGTACATCTTCTGGGATACTTCATATATAGCGTTTTGCAGTGTCTCTGTCTTGGATTTTATATCCTCGATGTCATCGCCTTTGAGTGCTTCCTGAAGTTCGGATTTGGCATTTTCAATCTTGGATTTTTCATCTTCGGTTATGACATCTTTTGCTTCTTCAAGAGTCTTATCTGCAGAGTTTACAAGTGTGTCGGCTCTGTTTCTGGTTTCGACTTCTTCCTTGCGTTTCTTGTCTTCTTCTGCGTGTTCCTCTGCTTCTTTTACCATCTGGTTAATTTCTTCTTCGGAAAGTGCACCTGGTTTCTCGATGGTAATGGATTGCTCTTTATTGGTTCCAAGATCCTTGGCACTTACATTAAGGATACCATTGGCATCGATATCGAATGTAACTTCAATCTGTGGGACACCTCTTGGTGCTGCCGGGATTCCTTCAAGCCTAAATCGACCAAGGGACTGGTTATCTTTTGCCATTGGACGTTCTCCCTGAAGCACATGGACGTCCACTGCAGTCTGGTTATCTTCAGCCGTTGAGAATACCTGAGTCTTTTTAGTAGGTATTGTAGTATTTCTTTCAATAAGTGGAGTCATCACTCCGCCTTCTGTTTCAATACCAAGTGTCAGAGGTGTTACATCGAGCAACAGAAGTTCTTCTGTTTCACCACTAAGTACTCCACCCTGGATTGCTGCACCTACTGCAACTGCTTCATCAGGGTTGATGTTCTTGTATGGTTCTTTACCGACTACCTTGTTGATTGCATCAGTTACTGCAGGCATTCTGGTAGAACCACCAACAAGGAGAACTTTGTTGATGTCGTTGGCTGTAAGGTTTGCATCTTTTAATGCCTGTTGCATCAGGTCTACGGTTTCTTCAACCAAATCTTCAGTTAACTGCTGGAACTCAGACCTTGAAACATCAATATCAAGGTGTTTTGGCTGACCATTAGCATCGGCTGTAATAAACGGCAGATTTACATTTGTTGTAGTGACATTGGAAAGCTCTATCTTTGCTTTTTCAGCTGCATCAGTTAAACGCTGGAGAGCTGACCTGTCCTGTGAAAGATCGAGTCCTTCTTCTTCTTTGAATTTTTTAACAAGATGGTCTACAAGTCTCTGATCGAAATCGTCTCCTCCTAGATGAGAGTCTCCTGTTGTTGAAACTACTTCATAAACTCCATCTCCGATGTCAAGGATGGATACATCGAATGTCCCACCACCAAGGTCATACACAAGAATCTTTTGCTCTTCTTCTTTATCAATTCCATATGCAAGAGCTGCTGCTGTCGGTTCGTTGATGATACGTTTTACATTGAACCCTGCAATTCTACCTGCATCTTTGGTTGCCTGTCTCTGTGCATCATTAAAATATGCAGGTACAGTAATCACCGCATCTTGAAGTTCCTCACCGAGGTAATCTTCTGTATCGTCTTTCATTTTACGAAGGATTTTTGCGGATATTTCCTGTGGTGTATATTCTTTATCCTGGAGAGTTACTTTGTAATCCTGCTCACCCATGTGTCTTTTGATTGAGTATACTGTGTTGTCAGGGTTTGCAATTAACTGTCTTTTTGCCACCTGTCCAACAAGTAGTTCTCCTTTTTTGGAGAAACCTACAACTGAAGGTGTTATACGTGAACCTTCTGCATTTGGTATCACATTGGGTTCTCCACCTTCCATTATCGCCATACATGAGTTTGTTGTTCCTAGATCAATTCCTATTATTTTTCCCATAATACATTACCTCCAATTTATTTTATTATCCTTATAGATGAGTAATAATTCTATGTTAAATTGATACATCAATTATTCCTGATCTTTGTTGTTATCTTCATTTTCATCTTCTGTTTCAGATTCACTTTTTTTTGAAACAGTGACCATTGCAGGCCTTATAACCTTTGAATTTAGCGCATAACCGGGTTTGCACACATCAACAACTGTATCTTCTGGATGTTCACTTTTTTCAACGTGTGAGAGTGCTTCATGCTTGTAGGGGTCGAATTCTTCTCCCTCACAGACAAGCTTTTCAAGTCCATACTTGTTTAGTGTTGAATAGAACTGATTATATACCATCTCAATTCCTTCTATTATGGAATTGGTGTCATCGGTGTTTCTGGCAGATTCCAATGCACGTTCAAAGTTGTCAAGAACCTCAAGTAAATCAATCACAACATTTTCAATGCCATATTTACGGAGTTCTTCTTTTTCACGTGATGCCCTTTTTCTGAAATTATCATATTCTGCTGCAAGACGTCTATATTTCTGGTTTAAATCCTCTATTTGCTGATTTAATCTTTCGATTTCTTCATCTTTTGATGACATCTCAGCTTCTTCATTCAGATTCTGGGACTCAGCACCCTCTGCATTATTTTCTGCTACTTCAGAATTTTCTGCTTCATATTTATCTGATTCCTCTGCCATTTTTATATCTCCAAAAAGTTCATGCGCTATAAGGTTACTATGAATCCGATTGTTTAAGGTTCTATATAAAAGTTTCCCTTTTCACAAGTGTGTTTAAAAATGAAAATAACAATACATATAATATGATCAGATTCAATAACAGATTATTGTTGTTAGAAGTTCTATATAAAAATTATGTAAAGTAGAATATATTTTTAAAAACCCTGAACTTGCAACTTATGTGAAAGCAGTTTTATGAGCAACATACTGGCTATCATACAGATGGCAAGTGCAGATATAATTGGTTCCACACCCAGTGCTTCGATACCACCTGAAAAAGCATAAACCATACCACCAAAAAACGACACACTTGCAAAAGTAGTACTTACCGCTACAATACTGCCGCCAATCAACGAACCCATTTGGTCAGCTCCACGTTGCTCAAAAAAAACCGACCCTATAATAAAAATAATTGCAAAGATAAGTAGTAGAGTCCATAATGGCATCGGTATCGTTCCTTCGGAAAACATATATTTTAAACCGAGCGCTATTCCTATAATAAATACTGCCATTGTTGTGGATATAGTTATTGCTTTGAGAAATGGGTTTTCAAATATAAATTCAGTATTCATGTCTCTCATCACCAAAAAGATATTATCAGACTTATATATATCTATTTTTACAGAATTATAAAAATTGATAAAAAATACGATAAACCCTATATCCGATAATGAGGTCACAGCCATTATGAAAATTTTACTGGCAGAATATTCAGTCGGTGCTGGTCTTGGTGGTACATATCTTCTTGAAGGGAAGCGTATGTTGGAAACTATTGCAAATAGCTTCACAAGACTGGGACATGAAGTTATTTATCCTTCATCAGATACTTTCATATCATCAGGATTTCCAGTTGAATCAGATAGCAACAATTTTGAATACACGATAGAAATTTTGGCAAAAAAATGTGATGCAGGTCTTGTTATCGCTCCTGATGAACTCCTTCCAGTATTAACCCGAATTATAGAAAACAATACAATAAACCTTGGATGCCCTCATGAAGCCGTTAATAAGTGTGTGGATAAAATCAAATGCAGTGAATTTCTTTCAAAATCAAATATCCCCATTCCAAAAACCACCAGAGAAATAAAAAGCGGATGGTGGGTCATAAAACCCAGGTACGGCTCTGCATCCGAGAATACATTTATAACTTCCATTCAAGGTTACAAACCTGAAAACAACTATATTGCTACTGAATATATAGATGGAGAACATGTTAGTGTCAGCCTCATATCCGGTGACAGTCCACTCCCGTTAACAGTGAACAAACAACTGATAGATATACCACAAAAAAACGATTCAGAAATTAAGTACAACGGAAATTTAACACCATATAATACATCGAAAAAACAGAAATTATACAATATTGCAGTTTCTGCTTCCAGATTACTTGGTTGTCGCGGATACATAGGTGTTGATTTTATACTAAATAATGATACTCCTTACATAGTTGATGTGAACCCAAGACCAACCACATCCCTTGTTAGTATATGTAATGTTATGAAAGAGGAGATTGCAGAACTGCTAATTAAAAACCACTTTGAAAAATTACCCGATTCAGTAGAAATTCATGGGCAGCATTCGTTTTTAAAAGAGGACTTAAAATGAGAAATAGTATTATCGGTATTGATATAGGAGGAGCAAACACAAAAGTTTCATCAAATGATGGAAATATCACAGAACTTCATTATGTTCCGTTATGGAAAAATACTGTTTTACCAGATGTTTTACAGAAAATTGCCAGAAAAATTGAACCCAACAGAGTAGCTGTTGTTATGACAGGCGAACTTGCCGATTGTTTTGATAATAAACACAATGGTATCAGATTCATAATGGATTATGTTAACAATGCATTCAATTGCGAAGTGAATTTTGTCAATGTTGACGGTCAGTTTATCAATAATTCCGATAATATAAATCATCTGGCCGCTGCCAACTGGGCTGCTTCTGCCCGGATTATTGGTAATGAAATAGGAAATTGTATTTTTGTGGATATGGGGAGTACAACTACAGATATCATACCCATCATTGACGGAAAACATAAAGCACAATATACCGATTTCAAACGGTTGTTACATGATGAACTGTTATATACCGGACTATTAAGAACAAACATTGCTACAGTAGTAGATAAACTGGATTTAAAAAAAGGTGCCTGCAGACCTTCATCAGAACTTTTTGCCACAACTGCTGATGCCTACCTGATGCTAGGCGATATAAGCAGTGATATGTATAACTGTGAACCTGCCGACAATGCAGGTGTTGAGAAAAACGATGCATTGCGCCGATTGGCACGTGTGGTTTGTTCAGACCTTAATGAAATATCAATTGATGATATAGAAAAGATTGCACAAAGTGTTAAAGAAAAACAAATATTCCTAATTAAAGAAGCCATTTCATCAGTTTCAAAACAGTACAATCTGGATAAAATAGTCACTGCAGGAATAGGTGAATTTATAATCAAAAACGCTGCAGAACAGCTTGGGTTAGAGTGTCTATCTGTTGCTAATATATGGGGATCAGATGTGTCAAAAGTATTCCCTGCCTATGCTGCAGCAAACATTTACAACTTATAAACGGATGGATTTGAAAGATGAATATTGTTTTAAAATTAGGCGGCAGTTTGATGGACAACATCACTGAAATTGTAAACCATGTGATTGAATACATCAACACCACCCCCGACAAGATGAAGTCTGTTGTTATTGTTCCCGGAGGAGGTATTTTTGCTGATTGTGTCAGAGATATCAGTAAAAAATATCATATAAGCAATGATGCCTCTCATTGGATAGCAATCGCAAGTATGGAACAGTATGCATACTACATTATTGATAAAACAGGGTTGGAAAGTATAGATACATTATCAGAATTATATTCTGGAATAACGGTATTAAAGCCGTATCAGTATTTAAAAAATAACGATGAACTTCCACACGGATGGAATGTTACATCTGATACTATTGGAGCATGGATAGCAAAAAAACTTGATGCTTCATTCATAAAGGTCACTGATGTAGACGGGATATTTAAAGAACAATCTCTTGTATCAGAAATCAATGCATCAGATATTGACAAAATAGGTCAGTCCTGTACAGATAAGTACATGCCAGAATTTTTAAAAGATAACCGTATGAATTGTTATATTGTAAACGGTTACCATCCAGAAAGAATCATTGCCGCTCTAAGAAACAAACCGGTGACTGGAACTTATATCAAGGGGAATATTTAAATTATATACCGCTTATTTACTGAAAACTGCATAATATATTAAAAAATAATTCAGATTGATATACTATTATCTCATATTAATCTCAAACTAAAAAATAACATAGGAGAGATCCAATGGCAAAACCAAAAGTCAAATACTGTACAACATGCGGAGTGCATCTGGCAGAACGTGGGTTTGTACGTTTTCCGTGTCCTTCGTGCTCTAATGAACTTGGTAGATGTATAAACTGTAGACAGCAAAGTAACTCATATACATGTCCTAGTTGTGGGTTTGAGGGACCATGAAGTATTTTTATATTCAGAGGTGTAAATGATGGGACAAGTCGCCGCAAAAATCAAAGTAATGCCTGAAAGTGTAGATACCAACCTTGAAGAACTTAAAAAGAAAATTGAAGAAGCTTTACCAGAGGAGACAGAATTATACGGTACTTCTGAAGAACCAATAGCCTTCGGATTAAAAGCACTTATGCTCGATATTTCTGTAAGTGACAAAGAAGGTGGAACCGAAGAAGTTGAAGAAGCCTTTATGAACGTCCCCGGCGTGGATAACGTTCAGGTTGTTGGGCTTGGCAGGGGTCTTTAAACCCCTAAGCTTTTAAAATTGGATTGCTTTTTTTAATTTGTTTTTAAAATAAAGTGGGCTCGTAGATCAGCGGAAGATCGTTACGTTCGCAACGTAAAGGCCGCGGGTTCGAATCCCGCCGAGTCCATACAAATTTTTAGACTAACCTATGAAAAGTTAGGTTTGATAGTATAGCTATCCCCTTGAATAAAACTTGGTTTCACGTGGATTCAGTAACGTGTACATCAAAATTTCCACTTTTATTGACTAATTCAATCTCTACATTATTTACAAGATGTGGAGTAGAATAACAGGTTGCTGAAGTATTCTCAAATGCAACATTATATCGATAACCATCGGGAGCATAGTACTAAAATCCCTTTTTGAATGGGTTTGACCATTTTACTAAGAGGGTTGTCGGTTTTTCTACACTAACCTATTCTTTTGGTTCAAAATGATAAGTTATGTTTTTAGAGTACTCTTCTCTATAACCGTTGACCTTGACAGTTGCAATATGAGGATATTCATCAGTATTCTCAATCGTATAAAGCGGTTCCAAACCTATTATTGCTACTGGAGCAAAGTTCATTATTGCTAATATAGTCAGTAAAACTAAAAAAATTGTTAATCTTTTTTTAAGAACACTCAACTAATCCACTCCTTAAAAAGTAATATGATTCAGAGACATCAGGGAGCCGAATGAGAAAACAGCAACTTATAATAATTATCCCTGTATTTTATAAATATTCTCTCACTTTTACCATTAATATCACGCCCTGTTATGAATTCACCCAACTTATTGTACTCTGAACTTGTTAATTCAATTTTAGATTGTTCATTCAGTGCATTCTTGAGATTTGGACATTCTTGCAGGTCACCATCTGATATTAGTGTATAGTTATCCGGCATTTTGCTTGCATTAGTTTCATTTATATCATATACTTTGATTGAATATTCATCTCCAGAATAATGACTATGAGCAGCTAATGAAAACGCTATTAATAGGATTAATAAAACCGATACAACAGGTATGATTGTAGCAGTAATGGCAATATTTAATGACTTTTTTATAGCTACTATTACTCCTGCGATAAATAAAACACCAAAAATCAATGGTAGTTCGTAGTAGAGATTAGCAGGTGGATAGATGTCATTCATTAAAAGTATGTAATGAGCTGGCAGGTAAGTTACTACTGCAAGCGCTACAAATGATAAATATATCCATATGTTATCTCTAAGTCTTTCTTTGCTTTTTACTCCCATAAAACCCCCTATTAACTCTAGATTCAGATATCTACTAAATTGAAAATCATTTTACAACAAGAGTTACGTTATTCGATTCCACGCTTCCAATCCAGTAAGGTATCCAGATATTTTCACCAAAATGTGTATGATATACTGCATTAATGGTATAATTTCCTCTGTCAAGAGTAGTTCCCCAATCTTCAGTTTCAAATTCCTTGGTTGACTTAATAGATTCTCCTGGGTTTAATTTTCTTAAAAAATCGTTTTCCAACTGAATTCTCTGTATTACTCCACCTACATATTTTATTCTGGACTCATCAGAATCATAGATATGTATATCATAACTGATTTGATGCTTTAATTCCCAAACATTGAATGTATAGTTGCCTGTGTTTGTTAAGATAACCTGAGTCTGGAAATCATCCCCTTTTTGTACCTGTTCTTTATCAAGTTTTAAAGTAAAATCAAGTTCTCCATCAGATTGTTTCTCCCACAGGCTCAAAATAACAGCTGATAAAACCAACAAAATCGCAACCAAAGTAAGGAGCCACTTGACACTGTTCTTTTTTTCTCATTCATAAATCATCTCTCTTATCAAGCAGTATAATGTGTAAGGTCAACCGTGTAATACTCCCCTTTGTATTTGATATCTCTGCCATTGTAATATTCAGTAGTGATTAACGGACAATATGCTGTAACCATATTCCGTAGTAATCGTCCTTGTATTTGATATATGTGATACCGTCATCACCTTCTGCAAGAAATTCATCCAGTTTGCTGTACTTGGACTTTGTTAATTCAACAATGTCTTTTTTATCAAGTGCTTCCTTTAACTTTGGATATTTATCTAAGTCTTCATCAGAGATACCTGTGTAATCATTTGGTGTAATATCAGATAGATGAGCAGATACATAGTAATCATCTGTAGTTTTCATATAAGCATCGTACATGAAAGGTGCAAGAACAGCGAGTACTCCTATAAGAGCCAGTAACAATATGTAGATTCCTTTATTATCTTCCCCCATGCTATAATCCCCCTCAGTATTAATATTATCTGTTGATACATCCATTTAACTGCATAAAATTATAAACCTGTTATGTCCATATCATCAAACTGATCCTTTTTTGAAATAATATATTGGTTAGCCTTCTATATCATCAAGAGCTACTCTAAGAATTTTATCTTTTTCTAATAGTTCTTTTTTTATCTTTTGGCCTTTATCATAGCTAACCCAATCTTTTGGTTGTTTACTAAAATAAATATGACAGTTAACAAACTTTTTCAATTGCAAGTCCTGTTTAGACAAAATATCAAGGAAATCTTTGTTATTAGCAATTGATTTTGAAACAACTATTATGTAGTTGTCCCCTTTTTTTATTACTTCTTCATCTCTTATCCAAATATTTGCTTTCATCAATTCATTATATAAAACTGATTTTTTATCTTGATTTACTACTAAATAATATTGATTATGCAAATGATCAATATTATAATCCAACTTAATGTCCTCTCTTAAATTAGATTCATCTATAACGGATCTTGCATATTTTTCAGTTGTTCCTTCTTCAAAAGAAATGTACAAACCTCCAATTCTTATATCATGACTTGATGAGTTTATTAGGACTGCCAATAATACAAAAATTGAAAAAACAATAAAAATAAGAACTTTCTTATCGATTTTACTCATATTATCACTCCCCATAAAGCAATTTATTGCATTTTGACACTGTCTTTTTTACTTTATTTGAACGATCTATTGAAACCGGCAATATATACATCTGAAATTAAATTGACTTCCATGTATCCTTTTTGTTTTTCTACACTGGTTTAATGCGAATACATTATAAACATTTTATCTCCAAACCGTCAAACTGTTACAAACTTTCAGATACTCAATTTGATAATCTGGACATAAAAATAAATATCCCAAGTTTTATCTGATTTATAATGTGGTTGATATACAGCCAATACCGAATGTTTAGTTGAGGGGATAACAATGAATAAACTCAGTAATTCACAAAAAATAATTCATGATATGCTACTATACAAAAGGTAATACTGTTTTTAATTTTTATTCTTATATTCACTACACCAGCACTTGCAGAAGAAGGGGGTTATGAAGTAACACCTCATGACGAAAGCATCGAAGATAAAGAAGGAGTAGATACCAGCGGTGCAGATGGAACACATACATTTTGGGAACTACCATTAAGAATACAGATTTCCTACATATTGGGAATTATAATCTCTTTTTTGAGCGGAGTTAAACTGCTGCCGTTTATACTGGGCATAATCAAAGACCTGTTCAGCAACAAAAACCGTAGAAGAATCTACAACTATATAGTTAACAATCCGGGGTGCTGTATATCTGAAATATCCAGTAATGTGAATACAAACAGAGGCAACATTAGATATCACATCAGACTGCTTGAGGTCATGGAAAAAATCAAGTTGATAAAATCAGGCAAATATACATTAGCCATCCAGAATTCAGATACTTTCTATAACATAGAAAAAACGATTATTCCACATATTAAAAATGAAACAAGTAAACAGCTGTTGAAATCGATAAAAGAACAACGCGGTATAACCAATCAGGAACTTTCAAATAAACATTCATTGAACAAAGGAACCATAAACTGGCATATTAAGAAACTCCACAATGATGATATAATTACTTTTGAAAGCAACGGAATTACAAAAAATATTTTTTGAAATCTTATATTGAGCAGGCTGTTCCTGATGACCTTATCAGGTAAACCAAACCTAAACATACACTACTTGATTATCAAAAAGCGCTGTAAAATCGATTATTGGATTCAAAATTTAAGAATTCAATCCTAGTTACACCTAAAAAATAAGATTTTAATCAGGTTTTATCGCATTATATAGCTCATCCGAGCTCTGGGACCCAATTAAAAGCTTTTTCCCGTCTTTAAATTCAAGCCAGTACGCCCTTATTACCATTTACATTGTAAGTTTTGGTTTTACCTCTGAATTTGTAGCGTATCCCCCAGCCACCATATTCTTTTAGAGCACTGTAGGTTATTAATTTGAAATTTTTTTATATCGTCAAAACTATATTTTCTGTATGATAGATGAAATGGAAAATATCGGACATATATTCCATCTTCATATACCCTGGTTTCAAGTTTATTAATATAGAACAATACTGGTAATATCACACCAAACACGATTAATAAGATTACCAACTCCAAGTCAGATACTGGATTAGACCTCATTTCTACACCATAGACAAATTGTTGGATTGCATTATACCATGCAAATACTGCAATACCCAGAATTATAAAAAACATCCAAGTATTGCGAAACTTTTGTTTCCTGAAAAAGTAAATTATGAGCCATAATACACTACACCCACCTTAATCAATCACCAAATTCTGCTTTTCGTTTTGGTCTTCTTACAAAATAGTATATCAAAGCACCTATAATCTGCGTAAAGACAATGATTATAATCCAAACTACCTTATCATTACCCTGACTTGGTTCTTTAGTCGCACAATCTATAAGCATCCAAATCCAGAATACAGTTGCTAATGTTCCTATAAGGAAAAAAATTAAAATATAAACTGGAAATCCCACCGCATCAAACAATTTCTTACCTCCTAAAAAAATGATATAATTATTATTCAACAGGCTCTAATGATTCTGCTATTTTAATCATTTCTCCTTTATCAATCTCATTATCTCTTTCAAGCGGTGCATTCAACATTATTGTATACTCTATATTGTTTTCACTCCACTTAAGATGTTTAGAATTGGCAGATTCAAAGTAATTCCCTTTTGTAGTTCCAATTGTCGTGTTTTCCTGATCAGCCACCTCTGGTTTCTGACTGGATTCATAGGGCATCTGCACAACCGCAAGGACACTTCTCATGACTTCATTTTCATAATAAATCACAACTAAGGAAGTGTCTGGAGCATACTGTACATGATCAAATTCAAATCCATCTGGTACATATGATGGCATTTTTAGTTCATAGTTAACTCTATTTTTCGCTTCATCAAGCGTCACATTTTGAGGTGCAGATTTTTGTTGTTCTATAACTTTCGCGTTTTCAGGTGGTTGATATTCAAATTCTTCATCAGGTATCCCTGTATCGAACCTGAAATTTTTGAATGCTGCACTGATAACAAGTTCTCCATCTTTATATAATTCATATTTAACAGGTGCCCGATCCTCAGAATTTATCCAGAATTTTGCACTATCAACAGGAAATTCAGGAATAGATGATTCAAAAACAAATTCCAAGATATAGGTTTTATTACCATTGATAGTTTCAGTTCCCTGTAATTTTGGTTCGTTATCTTCTATAATTCGTTCCATTAAAGAATAATACGTTAATGGATTTTCTTGGAATACATTTGATGTGGAGTTTGGATTTGTTGTAACTACTCCATGTTCGGAATCATAGGTCAATATGTTGTTTCCATTATTTACTACAACATATATCAGGTCCTCAGAGGATTTTTCTATAATCATTTTCCCTTTTCCTGATGATTCATAAAACACTTCAGTCGTTACATTATTTACCTCCTCATACTCAGACGAATTTAGAACCATTGAATAGGAATAATCATTAGCGGATTCAAATTTTTCAATTGTATTATTTACAACTTCTTTTGCGGACGGTTCTGGTTGTTCTGTACATCCTGTAATCAATAATACCGAACCCATTAATAAGAATACTATCATTAGCTGTAATTTAAACGTTTATAGTCCTCCTGTAAATTTGATTTATAAAGTTTATAATTTAAAATAGCATGTATATAAGGGTATACATTATGTTAGGTTATCACCTAACATTATAGTAATAAATTAGAAACACTGCAAAATAAAACTCAGTTTATTTATATCGATATTGTTCTATGTAAACCTAATTTGTCTTTATGGAAGTTATATATACTGAAAGTAAAGTATAGTTTACATGGTGACATGATTGCAAACTAAAGAAAAGGGAATGTTAATTATAGGCTTTGTATTCTCTTTGATAGGTATAGGTTTCTATGTTTTTGAACCTAATTGGATTGCAAGTCCTGTTGGAGCAGGAGGAGCTTTTATAGGTGCAGGTGTAGCGTTGATTTTAGCAACCTTACGCAACATCCAGGTCAGAAAGAAAATAGGAGTTGTAGAAGATGAGAGAGTTTATCGTACCGCTGAAAAAGCCAGCCATAAAGCTCTGACCTTTATAATTATTCTGGAAGGTGTACTGATGGCAGGTATCGGTGTCACTGAATCAAATATTCAGGCACAATCTGTGGTATCATTTCTGTTCGCTATTACAATGCTTACCTATGTTGGATTCTATTACTGGTACAAGAAGCATATGTAATCATTTGAAGAAGGAATTAAAATGAAGAACAATCTAAAAGTTTGGAGAGCAAAAAAGACATTACGAAGAAGGGGCAACAGGGGTACGTGAAAGCCAACGGTTTCTAACCGTCTCCTTAAATCAAAACACTCTAAATTAAAAATTTAGAGTTAAACTTAAACTTGGTAAATTGAAATTTACCAATATCTTTAAACTTCGTTTAAAGAGTGATGAAACAACCCCGTTGTTTATTGTTTTTTAACCATAAATCATTTAACGTAGTTAATCATATTTAGATGTGTACAAAAACAATGCTTTCAGTGTACAATTGCTTTGAGCAAGTTGCCTGATATAAGACATTGTTCAGTCGGTTGTTTGTGTATCATCAAATTCCATCAGGTATTGTTTGGTTCGAACACAAACAATGCGATGCAGACAGAGATGTATCGTACGGAAGTACTGGCGCCCCGCAAGTGGCAACATCAAGATGGGGGATGACCATAGAAC
>NZ_JAHENT010000134.1 GCF_018609725.1 Methanohalobium sp.
CGCTTCTTGTCCTGTTGACTGTGCCCTCTGCTGCAGGTTGCCAGATGTTTGAATCAGTACTGCTGCTGCAACAGCTGCTACGAGCACCATTGCTATAAATATTATCAAAGTACCGATTCCTACCTGACCCTGTTCATCTTTTATGAACAAATTTTTCAATTTTTCCATACAATATATCCCTCCAGTAGATTTTTCTGTAGATTAATATAATAATCCAATTTAATTTGGATTCACAATTTTATTTAATGTGCATTTTAATATAAAAATAATGTGGTTTGAAGTATCAAACATATAACCGCAATTTTTTATTCAAATTAAAAAAATATAAATTACATAAATTAATTAGAAAGAATTGATTAAAATGAATTCAGAAATCATTTTTAATATACTCATATGTTTAGCAATAACGATATCATCATTTACTCTGGCATGGGTTCTGGGAAAAAATAAACTAAAGCAAAACAACAAACCATCTTTATGGTCACTTATATCCCTGTGGTCTCTTATTGGAACTACCTACCTAGCCAAATCTATAGGTATCTTTGCAGAATATTTACAGCATCAGCATTTAAACGTTGCAATGTTAAATCTTGGTTCAGTTTCATTTGCATTTGTTTCTGTCCCCCTTGTGTTTTTTATAACCTATGTAATAGTCGGTGATATAAAAATCAGTTCTATTATATCCTCTGTTTTTGCAATATTTGGCATACTGTATCTGAACTATTTCCACTCAATAGGCGTAGAGAATTTGGCTTCAACCGACCACAGTTTAATAACTAGCATAAGCGGTGATATAACCATCTATATGTATATCATAACTCTTTTTTTAATCCCCATATCAATGATATTGGGATTACTGCTACTGTTGCTATTGCAAAAACTACCAAGAAGAACACATTACAAAAAAACACTCCCATTGGTCGGAATATCATTAGTGTTTGATTTTATGGTGCTTGATATATTGACCTTTACAGAAACCATGCAATTGTCAGCCAGAATATTTATAGTAGTTGGCATTGTGTTAACTTTCCTTGCTTATTTCCCCCCTGATACACATCAGAAAAAATTAAAAGTAAACGATTATTCTTAAATACATTTAGATTTAATTACAGACCATGGGGGCTACGATGTCAGAAGAAATTGATGTTGAGTTTGAAAAAGAGGTTGCCAGTTTTTATCAGTCCCTTGGAATCAATCAGGGACCCGGCGACCTCCAATACCGGGTTATTTTAAGAGTTCTCAAGAAAAATGATGGGAGTGTTACAAGTTTTTCAGAGATCAGAAATTATACAGACCTTTTTGCCGACAGGGGAAGTATCGGTAGTAAAATGAAAACCGTATTCCAGCTCGAAGGCCTTGTTAACAAGGTCAAATGGAGTGGTTACATAATTACTGATAAAGGTAGAATCGCTTCAAAATTTCTGGACGAAACTACTGAATTTTATAAAGACACAAAACAATACAAGGATATCCTTGACAGAATGCCCTGAGTTTTCATCAACAATAAATCCTTGATTTTGTTCAAAGTCACGACGTTTAACCTTGCCTGAAAACTTGACAAGTTTTGCAACTTTTTTCTTCAAACCTTAAACACCCGATAAGTTTATAAATCCATAATTATGTATAATATTATACATTAAAGTACTGAAAGATACAGAGGGATGAAATGCATCAGACAATTGAAGACATAATAAACTCCACAAAAAAAAGAGTTGAATGTTCAAACAAGCTAACTCCGGATTCAAATATAGACAAAAACGTCACAAGAAACATAGAATCCGTCATCAACAAAACAAAAAAAGAACACAAAGTTCCAATTATCGCAGAAATTAAACCCGCTTCTCCTGGCACATTCAACCTAAATGTTTCACCCAGGGAAGCAGCAATAATTGCAAAAGATATGCAGCAGGCTGGTGCTACTGCAATATCAGTATTAACCGAAACAGAATACTTTCATAGTTCAAAAAAAAACCTAGAAAGTGCAAGAAATGAATCAGTACTACCAGTACTTCGCAAGGATTTCATAATCAACGAAAATCAAATGGATGAAGTTCAGACAGACCTTATACTTCTAATCGCTTCAATTCTTGGAGATGAACTGGATAGATTTGTCTCTTTAGCATTGTCTAAGGGATTGCAACCACTTGTAGAAGTACATAATAAAAACGAACTGGAAAAAGCCCTACAAACTTCTGCAAAATTAATAGGAATCAACAACCGCAACCTTGATACATTTGAAATCAACTTGCAAACCACATACAACCTTGCCCCTCTAATAAAACAATATGATATAGAAAACAATACACACCATATTATAATAAGTGAAAGTGGTATATATTCAACAGATAATATTAAACAACTAATCAAAGCCGGTGCAGACGCATTGCTCATTGGTTCATCTATTATCAAAAGCAATAATATATACAACAAAACAAAACAGTTGGTAGAAGCACTGGAATAATTATCAAATGTAAATAATAAAAGTACCCATCATCACAATTCGTATTAAGGAGCAAATATGACCAGTAAAGCTACCTATGGAAAATACGGCGGGCAGTACGTTTCCGAAATGCTGTTACCCGCTATATCTGAACTTGAGAGAAAATATGATTATTATAAGAACAACCCTGATTTTTTAAAGGATTTGCATTATTACCTTAATGATTTTGCAGGTCGTGAAACCCCTCTTTATTTTGCCAGAAATTTAAGCAGAAAATATGGAATTAAAATCTATCTCAAACGTGAAGACCTGCTACATGGTGGTGCTCATAAAATAAACAATACAATTGGACAGGCACTGCTTGCAAGATACATGGGCAAACACCGCATAGTAGCTGAAACCGGTGCAGGCCAACACGGCACAGCAACTGCCATGGCAGGAGCTGCATTGGGGCTTGAAACGGTAGTATATATGGGAGAAAAAGATGTGGAAAGGCAAAAAACGAATGTCTACAGGATGGAAATGCTGGGGGCGAAAGTACATCCTGTCAGTGCCGGGTCTAAAACCCTGAAAGATGCTATTAATGAGGCTCTCAGGGATTGGGTGAGTAATGTCGATAGCACCCACTACCTTATCGGGTCGGTAGTTGGACCCCATCCATACCCAATGATTGTCAGGGATTTCCAGAGTGTAATCGGTAATGAAGTAAAAAAACAGATAATAGAAAAAGAAGAAAAATTACCCGATTCAATTATCGCCTGTACCGGAGGCGGAAGCAACGCAATGGGTACATTCCACCCATTTGTCGATGATACGGAGATAGAACTCATATCTGTTGAAGCCGGTGGAGAAAGTATGAAATCCACAAGCAAAGCGGCTCTTCATTCCGCATCACTGTGTGTCGGTGAAGAAGGAATTTTACACGGTGCAAAAACCCGTATATTACAGGACAAATACGGACAGATATTGGAATCTCATTCTATTTCTGCAGGTCTGGATTATTCAGGAGTAGGTCCTGAACTTTCCTACTTGAAAGATTCAGAAAGACTTAAAACTGCTGTTGCCAGTGATAAAGAAGCACTCGATGCATTTCACGAATTGTGTCATCTGGAAGGAATTATCCCCGCCCTTGAATCATCCCATGCCATTGCTCATGTACTGAAAAAAGCAAAAACAGGTGAACTGGGAAACATAGTGGTAATCAATCTGTCAGGCAGAGGAGATAAAGACCTTGACACTGTAATCAAAAGCAGTAAAGGAGAAGGAAATATATGAAAATATCAGAAAAATTTGATGATTTGGATGAAAATGAAGCAGCTCTTATTTCTTATGTTTGTGCAGGAGACCCTTCACCTGATGCTACAAAAAACATTGTCAGCTCACTTGTCAGAGGCGGAGCGGATATCATTGAACTGGGATTACCATTTTCAGACCCTATGGCCGATGGACCCACTATACAGGCTGCTTCAAAAAGAGCTATTGAAGCCGGAATGAACCCTGATTTGTATTTTGAGCTGGTCTCATCCATTTCTAACAAGTTTAATATTCCATTTGTTTGTATGACCTATTACAATCTTATATACAAACGAGGTACAGAAAAATTTGTGCAGGACTGCGCACAATCAGGAATAAGTGGTGTTATAGTACCCGACCTTCCAGTTGAAGAGTCAGATGAACTTGCAAATGCCTGTCAAAAAAATAACGTGGATTTAATCCTTATAATTACACCTGTTACAGGTAAAGAAAGGATACAAAAAGTTACTGAAAAGTCCTCAGGTTTTCTTTATATTGTATCCAGACTAGGAGTTACCGGTGCACGCAGTAATATTGCCGAAAATACTGGACAACTTTTGAAAAAGGTTAATTCATCCATCCCGAAAGCAGTTGGATTTGGTATTTACACACCCAAACAGGTCAAAAATGTTGTTTTATCAGGTGCAAACGGTGTGATTGTGGGATCAGCTTTTGTAAATATAATCGCATCAAATGATGATATATACAACAGGATAGAAAAATTTGCAGCAGAATTGAAAAATAACTGCTACATAAATTATTCAAAAAGCTGATCTACAAACCATTGAGGATTAAACTTTTTCAGGTCTTCATAACCCTGACCTATACCAAGATAAAGTATAGGTTTGCCTGTTATATAAGCTATCGATATTGCTGCTCCGCCTTTAGAATCAGCATCAGCTTTTGTCAGTATTGAACCGTCGATAGGAATATTATCATTAAACTGCTGTGCACGTTCAACCGCATCATTTCCTGCTACTGCTTCATCAACAAATATTATAAGGTCAGGTGAACTTACCCTGCATACTTTTTCAAGCTGTGACATCAGATTTACATTGGTATGCATCCTTCCAGCTGTATCTGAAAGTACTACATCAATACTGCGTGATTTTGCATACTGTACTGCATCATATACTACTGCTGCAGGGTCTCCCATTTCCTGATGCTTTATCAATTTGGTATTTATTTTATTTGCATGTGATTCAATCTGGTCAATTGCACCTGCCCTGAAAGTATCCCCTGCTGCAATTACGGTAGAATAGTTATCATTCTGAAGGATGTTTGCCATTTTTGCTATAGTTGTGGTTTTGCCAGTTCCGTTTACACCCACAAATACAATATGCACAGGTTTTTCCACATTTTTAAGATATTCATCAAAATCAAATATGTTTGCAGACATTATATTGTAAAGGGATTTTTTTAGGGCATCCTCAACAATTTCACCTGTATCGCTTCCAATCCTTCTGCGGGTTCCCACCAGCTCATTTTTTACAGATTCAACGATTGATTCAGAAACCGATAATGCGATATCATTTTCAAGTAAACCCATTTCAAGGTTCCAGAGTGTATCCTGTATATCATCTTCATCAAGGACAAATTCCCTTTTAAAAACAAATGCTTTGGCTTTTTGACCGAAACCTGTTCCGGATTTGGAACCAGTTTCTTGTTCCAAATTTTCAGATGTTTTGCTGGGTTCTGTTTTGGCAGGTGCAGATTCAGATTCGGCTTCACTGGTTTCTGCTGACTGGGTGTTTTGCTCTTCAACCTCAACCGCTTTTTCATCTATGGTATCTTCAGCTGATTTTTTAAAGCTGCTAAGTTTTTCTTTGAGTTTATTGAACAATGGCATCCCCGCACGTTAATAATAAAAAATTTGCAAATCCAGAAAGAAATTAAAACATTAATTTATTGGGCTCTATAAGCCCCACCTTGCTGAGATTGCATTTTAGATTGATATTCATTGAACTGGCGTTCAATTTCCTGCATATTTTGTGCTATCTGTGAATATGATTCATTCAGTCTTTCATATGCATTGTCCATTTCTTCTTTACGTTTGTTAAGAGTTTCCTTCGCATCTTCCCGGTTCTTTTCTACACTTATACCAGCACCAATATCAATTACAAACCTATTAAGGTCATTGAACTGTGCATGCATATATGTACCTGAACCTATTGGTACCATTGATTCGGTTCCTTCTTCAAGGGATTCAAGGCTTTCTATTGTGTTTAGAGCCTTCACACATTCCTCTGATGAGGTATAAACCATATCAATATGCTGTTTTATTGATTCGAGTTGGTTTTTATACTGCTGGTATTGTGTTGATAATTGTCTGAAATACTGCTCAGTATCGCCCTTACCGGAAGCGCCATCAGACATACTTTATACCTCTGTAATACTGTCGATTTTAATGTCGAATCGTTTTACTCCATGTTTACTGCCAAATAAAGAATAGGTTTTTTCAGTTGCATTCTTTTCATTCTGACTTTCAACATATTTACTGAATTTTTCCCAGTAATGTCCTGCTTTAAATTTACCCTTTACAAGATAATTTTTCATTTAAACCACCTTTAATATTTGATTAGATTAAATAAATCCAAGTACATCTTCTATTCGTCCAAGCTCATATCCTGTGGTTTCATAGCCCGCTAAATAACCACTGGTATTTGCAATAACCCCTGAACCTACCATTTGTGATCCATAGTTAACTGTTCCAACATCTATCGGTAAATCAAATAACTTTTCAAGTTGACTCATTTCAGAAGGAGTTGTGTTAGGGTGGACCAATATTCCATTATTATTAGCAACACCTGCCATTCCAACTGCCTTAATTCCGGCAATTGTTCCCCTTTCAGCATTTACACCAAGTGTTTCTGATATGACTTCTATTGATTTATCTGAAAAATTGGGATGCACCAGTGCAGCTAAATCATTAGCAAGAACTGTATTACCGATTGCTGTAAGGTTACTTGGCACTGTACTGACAGTGATATCCGTATCCTTTAGATCATGTTCGTTTCCATATCTTGGTATTAATAATCCGTAGGAATTTCCAGATACGAGAGATCCCACAACAGTACTTCCACTTATTAACGTTGAAATTACCTGTACCTGCAAGGAATCCTCAAGGGATTTTATTGTTTTTTCTTTTGTTCCAGTCGGAACTATTGCCAGTTCTTCAGTACAGGTGGCAAACACTCCTATTACAGGGTTATCCAGTATATTCAGGGTTCGGATCATTTTTGCAAATTAATTTTTAATGGTATTATAGTGAATTTATGCAAGTTCAACCTGTACCTCACCATCTTCAAATTTGGCAGCACGTACCCTTACTGAAGATGGCGGCTTTTCAGAACCTCTCTCCCATACCTTTTCATTGACGGTTTGGTCAATCTTTATCTGTGACGGAAGAGATTTTGTATGCCTTATAAGAAATTGTTTTATAAGTGCCATTGCCTTATGAGAACGTTTCCATCTTGGTGCGCTCTTTACTTTTCGGAGAGGAATTGTATAAATTTGTTCAGAAACCGCGTCATCTGCCATTGATATCACCTTTTATTAATTCAGTTAGTAGAATTATTTTACCTTCAAATCGTTCCTTCTCCAGTTTCTTCTCTTTGGATGAGTTACTACTTCTCTGTTGGATTTCATAATAACCCATGTCGGAACACGATGATTCTGTTTATATGCCTTTGCTAACCTCTTTTTTTGTCCCTTTGAATTATGACTCAATTGTCTCACCTTCTTAAACTGTAAATCCTATAAGCATTATATAAAGTTTTTAATTAGTTGTCCAGTCAACTACCGGCCTTAAAAGATAAGCCATTGTATATATCTTTTTATTAAACATAGCCGGTTCAAACTGTGCTGTATTTTTCATTTTATACGTTTTATTATACGCGACTGGACATGAGACGGGAATATCTGTGATACTTTATCATCACCATATGTCTGACGTATAATTTCTCTAAGCTCTGTTTCGTAATCAGCCTTGATTATATTTTCGCTTTGGTTCTGCTCAATTTCCAGATAATTTTGAACAAGTACATCTACTGCACTTCTGCCATACCCCTTAAGAGGAGTAATATAATATATATCGTATTTGTCTTCAAGACTTTGTATTTGTGAATTACCAAGCATCGGAACCCGGTCATTACGGCGTGTACCGTCTGCTATAACCTCTTTTGAATTCGATTTTATAGATGCAAGTTTTTTAATGGCGTTATAATGAATATAATTTATGGCATTTTTGGGATAACCATCCTCTATTGCCATTTTCAAGGCTTTGTACAGTATCTCTGTGTCAAGATATAGTATTTTATAAGGATACCCCAGTCCATATGCAGATTCACTGACAAACTCTCCAACTGGAAGTAATGAAAAACTGAATGTTATCAGTTCTATTTCAAAAAATGGCTCCAGCAAGATAGCTGATAATGAACTGTCTTTTCCACCACTAAAAAGCACAGAAGCTTTCATAAGCGTATATATCTATCTTTTATCTTTATTATACTCGCCTTATGTTAGTATCGTGTTTTTTGGGTTGTATCTGAGAAAGAAGCTGTTTCAACTTTTCATCATCAATTACAGACTGAATGCGACCGCTTTGTGCAAGTGATATCAATTGAGATTCCAGCTGTTCACCCAACTCGTTTCTGGACATTTTAAGCCTTGTTAAACGTTCC
>NZ_JAHENT010000135.1 GCF_018609725.1 Methanohalobium sp.
AAATCAATCGAATAAATGAGGACCATATAGGTTTATTCGGTTATATTGGAAGTAACGGCACGGTGTCAAATATCAAGCTCGAAAACACAACTGTCAATGGATCAAATTATGTGGGAGCTCTTGCTGGAATATGTGAGGGGAAATTAATATCGAACCACATGTCAGGCAATGTTAATGGAGATAATGTTGTTGGAGGTATTATTGGCTGGAACTCGAATGGTACGCTGAAAAATTCTTACGCAACTGGAGACATCAAAGGTGACACATTTATAGGTGGACTTGTTGGGCAAAATAGTGCGAACAATATTTTCTATGGATCCATGGAATCCAAAATATCAGAGTCCAGAATAATAGATTCTCATGCAACAGGCGATGTCAGTGGAAGAGGCATCGTGGGGGGTCTCGTCGGTATTAATTCAGGAATAGTTAATAAATCATATGCTACTGGTGATGTGGATGGAAACGCATATATCGGCGGTCTAATCGGTGCGCATATTAGCAATTTTGATTATCAATCACAAATTTACGCCTCTAAAGCTAGTGGTAATGTGACAGGTGTCAGGATTGTTGGTGGATTAATAGGTTCTAACGGAGGCCCTGGAAAGGAGTATTTAGGTGGTTTGGTTAAAGATTCATCCGCTAGTGGCGCCGTGACTGTGCCTACTGGAGCAACAGGAGAGAACATCGGTGGATTGGTAGGACAGTGTATCTACGGCAAAGTTGAAACTTCGAAATCTACTGGTAATGTGTTGGCTGACAGTGCTAAAAACGTTGGTGGACTAGTAGGATATAACGATGGAGCGACCTATATAGGTACAAATTATGAAGGGATGTTTCCAAGTATTATTTTAGAATCGTATTCCACCGGTAACATCAAAGGCAGCCAAAATGTTGGTGGGCTTATTGGTATGAACTACAATTATAATGTTACAGATACTTATGCTATTGGGTCTGTTGAAGGTACAACAAATATTGGAGGCCTTGTTGGAAACAACAATGGTCCTAAAGCTACTGTGAATCATTCGTATGCGACAGGAGATGTCTTAAGTACAGGTGACACTCCTTATATTGGAGGAATCTTGGGAACAAACCAAAATGATGCAAAAGTGACTGAAGCTTATTGGGATGTGGATACTACTGGACAATTAACATCAGCTGGTTTACCAGAATCTAACGGCCTTAACACGACTGAGATGAAAGGCGATGCTGCTAGAACCAACATGGAAGGTTTTAATACTGATGTTTGGTGGTTTGTAGATAATGAGTATCCTAAATTGCTTAGTGATGAAAACCCAGACATAAAGCTAATAACTGCCTACCCCGTGTCTGAATCGGTCGGTGTTAATGAGAATGCCAGTTATACTCTAACCTTGAAAAATACAGGTTATCTGAATGATTCCTATGACTTGGTGGTTAGTAGTCCAAGGGCCGATGCTTTTCTGGATAAAAGCTCTCTTAACTTAGCTCCTGGCGAATATGGGTCCGTGAATCTAAACGTTTCCTCTGATTCCGGTGGTAATTTTGACGTAAAAGTGTCCGCGGTATCAACTAATGCAGGACAGAAAGAAACTGTCACCACGACTACAAAAGTGGAAAAGTATGGCCTAACAATGAATGCTGACTCGAGTTCTTCAACGATTAAACCGGGCAACGAAACTAACTACACACTAACAGTTAAGAACACAGGTAACCGGGAAGATACGTATAATCTGAATGTCACAGCTCCATCTTTAAGTCCTGGCCTAACGACCGGTTCTCTCACGATAGCACCGGGTAACACCCAATCGTTTGATGTCACTCTGTCAAACTCAACCCCTGGTTCATATACAGCCACTGTCAACGCATCATCAACCAGTGATACGGATGAATGGACTGAGAAAACTCTTGAACTAAATGTTGAGGATAAGAATAATTCGGGTGTTTCATTATCGCTGAATCCAACAACTAAGAGAGTTGAAAGAAATGGAGGGGCAGCCTACACTATCAAGGTTAAGAATACTGGTAATGTAGAGGATACGTATTCATTGATTAATGATTCAGATGCTTCATCGAGTATAGGAACAAGTAATATGAATCTTGGTCCGGGAGAATCATCAAGCACTACCCTGACAGTTAGTAACACAAGTGAGATTAAGACCTATGCAACGGATATAACGGTGGAGTCAGATAATTTTGATGTGAGTTCTGATGGTACTGTTTATACAAAAGCGGTTAACTCGGTGGATATCAGTGCTAGTCCCGGATCACAAACCGCAACCCAGGGAAATAATTCAACCTATACTATAAGTATTCAGAATACAGGAATCCAAACCCATAACTATACAGTATCCATACCGTCCAAACCATCCAACACAGATTCAACACTTTCAAGAAGCACTATAAATGATCTGGAACCAGGACAAACTGATGAAGTTACATTGTCTCTTAATAACACCAAATCATTAGCAGGTGGAGAATCCAGAAGAATTGTGGCAGAAATAACGGCTTACGTAACGGAATCACCTGATAAATCTGATGCCACAACAGTAAGCTCTCTGTATTCAGAAGAGGAAGTTTATGGTGTATCGATTTCCAGTGATGTGGTTGAGCAGGCTGTTAAGCCTGATAATAATGCTACTTACTTGTTAACTGTACAGAATCTGGGGAACTCAGATGAAACCATAGATCTGTCTAAGTCCGTACAGAAAGGTGATTTGGAGAAAAGTTCTGTGTCTTTAAGTTCTTCCGGTGATGTAGGTAGTGAGAAAGTGGTTAAATTTAATCAGTCATCTTCTGAGTCAGGTGAAGTAGTTATTACTGCAAATTCCAGTGGAGTAACTGATTCATTGACCTTGAATACAAGGGTAGCCGAAGTTGACCAAGATAACGTGGTTAACAGTGATGTAGATGATGCGTCAACGGTTACTAACTCAGAAGTGGAATCATCAACCATAATCAACTCAGAAGTGATTAATGATTCCGTTGTTAATGGTTCACGTGTGATAGATTCGAGTATAAATAATACGGAGGTTATTGATTCGGATTTGTCAAATGTAATGATAAAGAATGGAGTAGTTGAGAATAATTTGATTAAGAAAGGTGTCGTTACGGTTGATGGTACTGAGTACGAGTTAACAGAAGAAGATGAGGCGGTTACCGCTGAGGAATTAGTTAGTTCTGAAAAGTTTGACAGTAACATAGTAGGTTCTTCAGGTGAAACAACTCAGATAACATCACAAAACTCTAACGTAACCCTCAACATGACAAGCGACGAGAACTATGTCGGAGGATCAATGAAACTCCAAAGATCGAGTACCCCACCAACCGATGTCGAGGCGGAGAACACTAACACCTCTCAATACGTAAGAATAAAACCAACTGTTAATGTAGAGGAATCCACTGAATACTATGTAATAAAACTATCTTATACTGATGAATGGTTAGAACAAGAAAACATTATTGAAGACACCGTGTCTATATATCGCAATAATGAGAACACGGGAGAATGGGTTAAACTCGTGGAAGAAGGAGATCCAAGCTTTTGTAATGGAGTTGAAAGAAATCTTGAAAACAACTACGTAAAAGCTAATGTAACCAAATTCTCAACCTACGAAATAGACGGACAAACAATAAGTGACCAGGAAGACGGAGATGGAGTAGAAGAAGGTTCAGGTACTAATGATGATTCGGTCAGAGTGTCTGTGGGTGAGAGCATGCCGGATGAGAATGTCCGCTCAACCGATTCCAAACAAATGGTCGTTTCTGCAGGAGAATCCGTTGAATACGATTTCAGCGAGAGCAGCGGTCCTGTCAAAGGTATAAGCTTTGATTCAAAGGAAAACATCGGACACGTTGTTGCCAAAGTGGAGACTCTTGACTCATTACCTGAAAATGTCAAATCACCGACTGAATCTGATGACAGTGATACTGCCGAATCCGGTGAAAAAGGTCAATCAAGAAGTAAGACCTACAGCACCATGAGCATTACAGTCGGTAGTGAAGGCACTGTTTCAGACGAGAACTCAGATAATACTTTGATCGAGTTCGATGTCACCAAAGAGTGGGTCGAAGATAACAACATCGACCCAGAAACAATCCGGATGGAGAGATACCACAACGGTGAATGGCACGAACTTCCGACCAATAAAAAAGCAGAAGATGAAAATCTGCTGCATTTCACCGCGTTCACTCAAGGATTCTCTATATTCACTGTAGTTGGTGACGAAATCGAAAAGACCGGTGCAGAGGATGAAAAAACTGAAACTGCAACAAACGACACCACTAGAGAACCAAAACCCGAATCTGAACCTGAAGAATCCACACCAGGATTTACTTCAATTCTGGCTCTTGGTGTCCTTGGAGCGGTCTACTTGGTTTTGAAAAGAAGATGATTAAGTGCAGTTATTTTTACTGCACCTTTTTTTCTTTTTTAATAATAGATATTCTGTACCAATCATATCAATTAATAGAATTGAGATGACCCGCTCCTAAGTAAACCCGTGACCTTTCTCTAACCCTGTTGCCCCATCATCGTAACTGTTTTATATATACACATATCAAAAATTAGCTGGAAACTCCAAAAGTTTAAAGTTAATGCTGAACTATCAATTAATTCTTTTTTTATTTTTTGTCTGTTTACATTTTTTTATCTTTTTATATGATGATAAATGATATCATACTGGATAGGAATAATTATATTAGAAGTCAATGAACTAATAGATAATAATAGAATAATTATTACTAAGAACTGATTGAGGGAATTGTCTCTCATCATTTAGACTTAGTGGGGGAGAAGTTCAAATGGAAATAACAAAAGTATTCAAATTATTTGGAATTATGAGCTTTGTGTGTATATTAGCCCTTTCAATAGTTTCTTTGGCTTCAGCACAAACTGATGTATGCAGAGACCTTCCGGATACAGCTAGTCCAGGTGACACAATTACTGTGAACTTAGATATTACACTGGATGGTGCAAACAAAACAGTGATCGAGGACAATGTACCTGAAGGCTGGACTGTTA
>NZ_JAHENT010000136.1 GCF_018609725.1 Methanohalobium sp.
GAACCTAAAGCACCCAATAGTAGTATAATTTTTGAATCATCGATATCGTTTTCATCCTTTATACCCTGAAATTCTTTTCTCAGCACATAAAACATTACTGTCAAAAACAGGGGATATAATTTAACCTCCCATGAAAGTGGATAATTAAGATTAAAATATTCAATTAAGAATACGGCAACCGAAGATACCAAAGCCAGTAAAAGACAGAAATAGATGAAAACCATTACCATAAATGGTGAAAGATTAAATTGATTTGTTTTTTTCTCAATATATTCACTTTCATAATACATTCCGTTTTTATTCATGGATTCTCACATATCTGTCTTTTTACTGATAGGTTGTAACTGGATTTAATCAATCTGGTAAAGGTTTTAGGCCATCACAATCTGGACAGCACTTGGATATTTCTTCTTGATGGAATACGCAATAGCTTTTCCCATCCAGTGACGGTTGTTTCGAAATTCCCGTTTATATCCAATTTCACCAAGAATTTGAAGGGCTTCAAAAGCTGTTTTATCATTTATATAACAGCTATCATCTACCTGCAGGTCAAAGAAAAATAATATCGGGAGTTTTAATCTTTTTTGTATATGTTCTGGAAGCCTATTTCCGAGTTCGTTAATGATTTCTTTTTTGAACAAATACTCTCTTCCATCTTTTGTTTTTGAAGATGGATTATCTTCTTCAAGTAGCTGGGAAAGAGTTTTCCTTGCAGTTACAATGCTGTTGTTTATTTTACTTATTTCAAGGTTCATCCATCGGTTGATGATTGAATCATCGGTAATTGAAGCTCTTCTTTCAGACATTTTAGATTTGTGTCCTTTTTTCTTTGAAATTATTGGGGCTGATAATAATATAGTTTTCCATTAATATGCAAAAATTTTAGCCTGTAATTTTGTACACTCAAACATTTTTTATAAATAATGCTTTATAATAGTAAATAACTAACGTTAAATCGTTTATAACCTATGTATTATATATAGAATTGATGATGCTTTCTGAAGCTGAAATCGACAAAACGTTTGATATTAAACTTAGTGATATAAATGAAAACAAACAAAAATATATTATCTGTATTTATAATATGTCTGTTGCTCATATTTTCCCTTGCTTCAGCTGGATGTATGCAGCAAAATAGTGAGCAAACACCAAACAATGAAGAATCTACACCCGATAAATCCGAAACAATAAAACTTGGCTCAACTACTTGGGATGATGGTCGGGCAACATCTAACGTGTTCAAACATATACTGGAATCTGAAGGTTATAATGTAGAACTGGTATATGGTGACCTCGGTGGTGTATATCAGGGTTTGTCTGATAAAGACCTTGATTTTTATGTAAGTGCATGGTTGCCAGGCACACAGGGAAATTACTGGGATAGGTACAGTGAAGACCTGATTATTGTAAATAATCTTTCATCGGGAGCTAGAACAGGACTTGTAGTTCCATCCTATGTACCGGTGGATACCATTAATGGTTTAAAAGAACACAGGGACAAATTCGATGGTCAGATACAGGGAATAGAGCCAGGTGCAGGCATTATGGAACAGACTGAAACTGCAATTTCTGAATACAACCTTGATTATAAATTGCAATCAAGTAGTACGGTTGCGATGTCTACTGAATTGGGTGATGATATAAAAGATGAAGAATGGATTGTTGTAACCCTCTGGAATCCTCACTGGTCTTTTAGCCGTATGAAACAGGTGTATGGTGCTGACCTGAAATATCTTGAAGATCCAAAGGGTGTTTACGGTAAAAGCGATAATATCACTATGATAGCAAGAGAAGGTTTCAATGAGGATTATCCAAAAATTTATAAACTGGCATCAAATGCCAATATGGATATTTCAGAAATCGAATCCATGATGCTTGATATAGAAAATGGTGTGAGCCCTGCAGATGCAGCTCAAAAATGGATTGACAACAATCCTGAAAAAGTAAGTAAATGGCTTGGTGAATGATATCCATCCCATTTTTTCTTTATTAATTTTTGTAATTGTTCATATTTACAGTATTTTTAACCTCTTTTTTCAATAATCTGAGCTATTGAGCCAGTATCCTACCTTTATGACTTTTTGCTGGTCTTTTATTTTTTCAATTAAAGTCTATGAAAAAATTAATATATCATTAATTGTTTGGAGCTATGAATACTCTTAATAAAAATAGTGAAAAGTGGTGAAAATGCTCTCTGAACAAGTACAGGTCCCTTATAACAAAAAAATAAACAAAATACATCGTTTTGGATGTAAGCCCGTAGCAGAATTGATATCCTATACAGATGGAACTTCTTGTCTCATTAACAGAATTACAGGAGATGAAGAAGTGTTTGAAGAGGAAAAAAAGGATTTAGCCTTCTCAATAGCCCAATCAATATCTGAAAAATACGATATAGACAATCCCATAACAGGGGGATGGTGAATTCAACCATCCTTTTATTGCAATTACACTCGTTTACTCTGGTAATCATAATCCCATGATATACCCAGTTTGTCCTCATAGGATTTTAAAAACAACTCCCAGTATTTTCTGGCGGTATTAGTTTTGTCATTTTCAAATTCATCCCACCATTTCATGTTGCCGAATTCTTTTGCACCATAAGCAACAATATCCAAAACTCTATGGCTGTCCCAGAACGAAGGTTTTATCCCAGCTTTTTTATCGTATTCTACCATTTTTCTAATAATTTCTTCGTTGTGGCTTTTATCTATGTCAATATCCCATGCTTTTTTCAAAAGCAGTGGTATGACCTCGGTTGCCCAGTTTCTGTGAAATCTGCACATGCCGGTATTTTCAGAATAGAGTTCATATACAGCTTTTTTGAAACATTCTTCTGCCAGAGTTTGCGGGTCGAAAAATCCAAACTGATAATAGGTGAGATATTTACCCTGTATTGGAACAGGCACAAAATTTCCAACTGCCCAGTACATAGTTGGAGCGATACATCCGTCTTCACCTAAGGGTACGTAGACTGCAAAATCTTTGTAGCTATTATAACCAGAATTATGATTTTTAATTCTTTCTTTAAATATCTCATCAAATTTGCTGGCGGCTTTTCTTATACCCTGTCTCAAAACTTTACAAACTTCAGTTTTACCATAAGCTACATTATCGGCAAGTTCTGCTACAAGATTTGCGTTTATTTCTGAATCTTTTTCATAATCAAAATTTTTCATGTCAAATCTTGGGTTGGCGGACAATCCAAGCTCTTCTGCTGATAATAGTCCTTCAGATATCAGTTCAAGTATCCATGCTGAAAGATTGCCAAACTCTATGGCATCAAATCCTATAGTATCGATTTTTTTTACCGAAACATCAGTTTTGTGAATCTCATATGAACCGGTCAGAGGACCATCCGCTTCGTAAGGTTCATAATCAACATGTTGCCCTTCACGATGTTTTTTACATACCACAGGACAGGGCTCCCCACAGGTAGTCCAGTTTCTTGGTTCCATAGATTCTTTGTTGAACGGTTTCCAGTATTTATCTAACAGTTTTTCATGGATGTTTATCCTTTCATCTCTGGGCATGTAAATCATTTTCCAGTTCATTAAGGGTATGAATTCACCTAGACAATGAATATTGGAACCAAATGTGCCCCCACTTTCGATTTTTGGATTATATCTGTATTTGGTGGTTCTTTTTTTGATGACCTTTATATATGATTCATTGTAATATGTGTCAAGAATATCCTTGACGTTATCCATATCTGAAAGGTCTACACCAGGAAATATTCTTTCCATATCTCCTCCAAAAACAATGCCGGCAACACCATGACCCTGATATAAAACAGAGCCGCTTCCACCTCTACCAGCCCATTCTTCAGAACCTACAACCATTTCATTGTTTTTTAAAGTGGCTGAAAATGTTGCGCCCATGTTGGAATACAATGAACCTGGGCCAACGACCATACATCTATAATCATTATTATACCTGGATGAAAAGTTGCTTATTAAATATTCAGATAATGCGTAAACACCTTCTTTACCATTGTATCCTTTGTAGATGTTTAGCAATTCGTTTTCTGTAATTTCGTGAAACTCTACATCTACAACTCCTCCTTTCCCGCCTTTTAGTACTATGATTGATGGTTTTTCTGACCTCCCTTCAATTGTTACATAATCAACACCCACTCTTTTGAATACATGTGCTGCACCACCCAGTGCAGAAACAAAAAAACCTTTCCAAAGCGGTGAACGGAAGGAAAATATTAATCTTTGAGTACCGGGAAGTTTGCTTCCAGCAAGTTTACCTAGACCAAAACACAATACATTGTTTTTACTGTATTCTGAATATTCATAACTTCTGTAGTCAAAATGATTCTTCAATCCCCAGTCCACCGGTCCTACTATATCTTTATCAGCAAAACTAACGGTTTTGGTTTTGTCACCAGGGTTTAGGTATAGTGATCTAACCTTGTAGTTTTTCTTTTCTTCTGAAACACTCAATAAATTCACACTCCCATGATATACGTAAAACTATTGAAATCCCCTATTATAGTTAAGTGTAGTTCATATTAAATTTGTTGACAAAAAAACAATTATTCAAAAACTAACTTTACAATAAAAATAGTATGTGGCGGACCCGGTGGGATTTGAACCCACGACCTCCGGGTTAGAAGCCCGGTGCTATATCCTGGCTAAGCCACGGGACCTTATGCCAAAGATAGCAGAGATACTTAATTGTTGTTTATCCATAAAAGGTTTTTTGTTGAATCTTCCATTAATCCGTCTGTAATAATTGTTTTCTTCTGTTGAATTCACAAATATACATATATAACATTGAAAATATCAAAAGTGATATAAATAATATAAAAATAGCATTGGATGAGGCTTAAACAGATGAGCGAGTTATTGATTTATTTCAACGGTGAGTTTGTTCCAAAATCCCAGGCGACGACATCGATTTATGATCACGGGTTCCTCTATGGAGATGGTGTTTTTGAAGGTATCAGGGCCTACAACGGTCGGGTTTTCAAAATGGATGAACATATCGATAGACTGTACGACTCTGCGAAGGCTATTGTACTTGACATACCATTGACAAAGGATGAGATGATAGAGGCAATACTTCAAACGTTGAGAAAGAACAACCTTATGGATGCCTATATCCGCCCGATTGTATCAAGAGGAATCGGAGACCTTGGACTTGACCCGAGAAAATGTACAAAACCAAATGTATTCATTATAACCCAACAATGGGATGCGCTCTATGGCGACCTTTACGAAGTGGGACTTACTGCAGTAACGGTAACAACCCGCAGGAACGCTCCGGATGCACTTTCTCCAAATATAAAATCCATGAATTATCTCAACAATATACTGGCTAAAGTTGAGGCGAATAATAAAGGTGGAGATGAGGCTATATTCCTGGACAACAATGGATATGTTTCTGAAGGCTCAGGAGACAATATATTTGTAGTAAATAATGGTAAAGTTTACACACCACCGACCATCAATAATCTGAAAGGGATTACAAGAGCGGTTTCAATTGAAATTTTAAAGGATATGGGATATGAGGTTAATGAACAGCACATGGGACTTTTCGATTTATATACAGCAGATGAGATTTTTGTAACAGGTACAGCGGCTGAAGCAGCTCCTATAAATCAGGTAGATGGACGAAGTATAGGCAATGGAAAACCTGGAAAGGTGACTAACAAAGTTATTGAGGCTTTTAAAGAAGTCACGAGAAACAAAGGAACACCTATATACCCTGAAAACGAGGTTAAAGTTTAAAAACTCTTATTTTTTGTTTTAAAAAATCATGGCACATAAAGAATTTAGAACGTTGATTCCTGTGGATGAAGCACACAGGTTGTTAAAACAAATCCCTATTAATCATTCCACAAAATCTCTTCCTTTGGAGGAAGCACTGGGATATACCTTAGCGGAACATGTTGTTTCAAGTATAGATGTACCATCGTTTGATAAATCAATAATGGATGGTTATGCTGTTCGTGCAGGTGATACCTATCAGGCAGGAGAAACAAATCCAGTAACTCTATGTTTTACAGGTTCAATAGATGCTGGATTCGTTGGTGATTTTTATTTAAACGAGGGTGAAGCGATATCCATAGCTACAGGAGCACCAATACCTGACGGTGCTGATGCAATGGTGAAGGTGGAAGATACAAAAAGAGCAAACAGTAAGGTATCGATTTACAGACCTGTTCATACCGGTGAGAATATCATGTCCAGAGGTTCGGATATTATGAGGGGTGAACAGGTGCTTTGTCGAAATACACGAATAGGTTCACGTGAGATAGGAGTTCTTTCAGCGATAGGAAAACGGTATGTTGATGTTGATACAATAAAAGTGGGTATTATATCTACAGGAAATGAATTGATTACTCCTGGAAATTCTCTGGATAAAGGGATGATTTATGACACGAATTCTTATGCTCTTTCTACCAGTGTTAAGGAGTGCGGTGCAACACCATTAATGTATGGAATTGTAGAAGATGAAGAAAAGGCAATGTTTAATGCAATAAACAGGGCTGTACAAGAATGCAACCTTGTCCTTACCTCTGGCAGCACTTCTGCAGGTGCTGGAGATATTATGTATAAGGTAATAGAGGAAAAGGGTAGAACTCTGTTTCATGGAATTAATATCAAACCCGGTAAACCGGTTGTTGCAGGTATGATAAATGATGTGCCTACTATAGGACTTCCAGGAAACCCTACATCAGCACTAACTATATTCAATGAATTCATAGTACCTCTTATTCATAATACACAGGATACGTTTGACAATACTAAAGATGAATTGACAGTTACTGCTGTTCTTGGAACTGGTATAAATTCACAGGGTAGACAGCAACTACTGCCAGTTGGCATGATACGTGGAAAAGTATACCCTGCTGATAAAGGATCGGGGGCAATAACTACCCTTGCCGATGCAGACGGATTTATACAAATCTCAGCAGAAACCGAATATATTGAACCCGACACATCCGTAAATGTAACACTGTTTGGAAATGTGGATGAACCAGATTTGTTGTTTACAGGTGGATATTGTCCGGGAATAGATATCCTTGAAGAACTTTCAGGGCTTAAATTCAGGGTTTTGAATAATGGTTCTTCTGGAGGTTTTAGTTCAGTATCAACAGGTTTTTCAGACATTGCAGGGGTAAATATGCCGGATGATTCTGGTAATTATAACATATCTATGATCAAGAAAATGAAATTATCTGATGTGGTACTTGTCAAAGGTTACAAAAGGGAACAGGGTTTAATCGTTCGTCAAAATAGTGATATTTCTGGAATTGATGATATACTGGACAAACGACTGATAAATCGTAATAGAGGCTCAGGGACACGAAGTTTACTGGATTTGAACCTTAAACAGTTTGCTGATAAGATGGGGATGTCATTTAATAATTTAAAGCAATCTCTTGATGGATATAACAGTGGGGCAAAATCACATCTTGCAGTTTGTAATGCTGTCAAGGAAGAATTCGCAGATGTGGGTTTTGGTCTTAGAACTATGGCTGAAAATTCCGGGTTAAAATTTATCAGTATTTGTGAAGAAGAATTTGATTTCTTGGTTCAAAAAGAAGCAATGGATTTAACTGAAATAAAGACATCGATTTCCTGCCTTTCATCAAAATATTTTGCTGATAATCTCCCATCCGGACTTTCGGTCTATGAACGAACTGGCGAAATAATCGAGTTTTAATCATCAGTTTTATAAATTATAACCAATACAATAAATATACGATTTTTCAATTAGACTTCAATAAGGATAAAAACCTTTTTTATTTTTGAAGCAGTGTCGGGGTACAAAATGAGTATACATGAAGAGATAAATAAAGTACAGGAAGAAATAAAAAATACCCCATATAACAAGGCAACATCTCATCACATAGGTCGGCTCAAGGCAAAGCTTGCACGTCTTCGGGATGAGGCAGAGAGAAAGGAATCCGGTAAATCCAAAGGAGCAGGATACTCTGTAAAACGATCTGGTGATGCTACAGTATCGCTGGTTGGTTTTCCATCAGTGGGTAAATCCACCCTTTTAAATAAATTAACAGGAGCACAGTCCGAGGTAGCAGATTATGAATTTACAACACTCGAGGTGATACCCGGTGTACTGGAATATAAGGGTGCAAAAATACAGATGCTGGATGTTCCAGGACTTGTGAAAGGAGCCGCATCTGGAAGAGGTAGAGGAAAGGAAGTAATATCAGTTATTAGAAACTCAAACCTTGTAGTCTTTATTCTGGACGTTTTCCAGATATATCAGTATGATGTATTGAAACAGGAACTGTATGATGCGGGTGTTCGTATTAATGAAAATCCACCTGATGTTACAATAAAGAGAATGGATCGTGGAGGCGTAATTGTAGACAGTACGGTAGACCTTGATTATCTTTCAGTTGATACTATAAAAACGGTCCTTGGCGAATACAAAATCCATAATGCACATGTTCTAATCAGGGAGAATATAACAGTAGACCAGCTTATAGATGCAGTGCTTGAAAACAGAGTATATATACCGGGATTGCCGATAATTAATAAAGTAGATTTGGCTGACGAGGGTACAATAGAATATTGTGTACAGAATTTCCCTGAAGCTATTATGATATCTGCAGACCAGGAGATGAATATAGAAGGTGTAAAAGAGGGTATCTTTTCATTGATTGATTTTATAAGGGTTTATATGAAGCCCCAAGGTGAATCTGCAGATTTGGAAGAACCAATGATTATAAGAAAGGGTTCTACCGTAGAGGATGTTTGTGAAAGCCTCCATAGGGATTTTAAAAAGAAATTTAGATACGCAAGAGTATGGGGTTCATCAGCAAAGCATCCTGGTCAAAGAGCAGGTCTCGATCATGTATTGCATGATAAGGACATACTTAGCCTTATAATCCAAAAATAATATTTTTTTATAATATGAAAACTTTCAGGATTATGTCCTGAATTTGCATAACAATTAAGTATTAGTTTGTCTGTATGGCATAAGGCAAAGTAGTCCCGTAGGGTAGCGGTCAATCCTGCAGGCCTTTGGAGCCTGCGACGGCGGTTCGAATCCGCCCGGGACTATATTATCACAATTGATAGTCCTTTTTTATACACTAAAATTCAATCATATATATTGGATTGGATACCACAAATATGAAGTTAGTTTTGTAAAACAATGAATAAAAGGGATTTTTACTGCTGTAAATCCCTTTTTACTTTGTCCATACACTCGGATACAACCGAATCATTGGGTTCAAGATTTTTATCTTTTTTAACACCATAATCGGTTATTACTATATGGTGACTAACATCAATTCCTGCAAGTTCAAGGGTTTGTTTTGAACAATGAAGTGGACATCCATCGATGGCTACAACAGAATCACACCCTTCAGCAGATTTCATAAGACCTGAGATTCTGCCACCGATTCCAACAGTACACATCATTTTCCCAACATCTTGCTTTGTAAGCTCAACTGCAATTTTGTTTGATATCTGTCCAACATTGGAACCACCAGAGCAGGGAAAAACTCCTGCATTTGATGATTCACACAGGCATCTATCTTCTTCCATACATTTTCACCCCGTTTAACCAGATATCCATTTTTTAACATCATCTTCACTGGGAATTTTGCCAGCTACTTTCACGTCACCATCAACTGCAAGTGCAGGTGTGACCATGACACCGTAGCTCATAATTTTGTCCATATCTTCTACCTTCACAACCTCGGCATCGATTCCTGTATCTTTGACTACTTTGTCTACTATTTCTTTTGTTTTTTTACATTTAGGGCATCCTGTTCCAAGTATTTCTATCTTCATTTTTATCACCTATCTATCCCTACACCATGTTGGTAGATTCCAGCAAACAGGGGAAGCATAGTACAGCTACAAACATCCAGCGCTGTTCCTGAATCCGCTGCGATTGGATAGGAAATATATTTAGCTACATCTTTACCAAAAAATTGCAGAACTGATTCTTCTGAAAACAGTGCTACAATTGCACCAGCCAGGAAAAATGCAGGTACAAGACACATTATGATATGTAGTGCCAGATATTCCTGGACTGATGCTAGTCCTATCTCAGTTAGACGAATTATATAATCTGGCATATTAATCCGTATCCATTTCAAATATAATTGAAATAAGTTATATATAGATTTTCATTATTCAAAATATGAAGTTAAATATAATTCCCATCAATGTAATACCTACACCAACAATAGCACCATAGGCTATAATAAGTTGCTTTTTCATAGCTTTTTTAAGCATTATAAATTCAGGAAGTGATAAAGCGGCTACAGACATCATGAATGCGAGTGACGTACCGACTGGAAGACCTTTACCAATCAAACTCTCGATTACAGGTATAACACCCATTATGTTGGTATATATTGGAATGCCTACAATTACAGCCCCAGGAACAGCAAGAGAACCAGTTAAATAATTGGTTATAATCTCTCTGGGAACGAATCCGTGTATTAGTGCACCTATACCTACTCCAATAAGCACATAGGGAGTTATTTGTTTAACGATATCTTTTGCTTCGGTGTAGGCTATATTGCACCTTTCTTTTATGGATGTTTCATCTTCACAATAGGTCTGGGCTCCAAAATCAAACTTTTCTACATATTTCTCAAAACCAAGGTTGTTTAACAAGAATCCACCAAATGAACCTACAATCACTCCTCCCAGTACATAAAGTGAAGTAATTTTCCAGCCAAGGGTACCCAGCAGAACTACAATAGCAGCTTCATTCACCATCGGTGATACAAACAGAAATGTAATTATCATACCAAATGGAACACCTGCACTGACAAAACCAAGGAACAGTGGTATTGTTGAGCATGAGCAAAAAGGCGACACAATACCCAGTAGTGCAGCAGCACCATATCCAAAAATACTATGTTTCCCTTTAAGATAATCTCTCAGTTTTTCAGGGGCAAGGTAAGTTCTCAAGAATCCAATGGCAAATATGACCAGCAGTAAAATAGTAATAATTTTCAGACTATCGTATATCCAGAAGTGGAGAGCATCTGCAGCATTACCTGTCAATCCAGTTGCAGTAACGATATAATCTGCTATCATTTCAAATACCATGATTTATACTCCTCGATTTTTGTTAACGTTAAAAATCCATTACAATTAAATTATCTTAGTTATACTTCTTTGGAAATGTAAACAGCTGGTTGTTAGTTTGTCAGTCTACAATGTATCCCTTCGTTTCATCTGTGGTCACCTGCAGCAACTGCATCCTCTGTCCAAATGATTCAGTTTGTTTTTGTCTTTCTCTGCAGTCCAACAATCTAAACAGAGTTTTATGGCTCCTAAATCTCTGTGATTAGCTTTGAGCATAGAATTATTTTTTTTCCCGCATATAGTACACTTAAAGTTCATTTTGAAACCTTCTGACTAATTCATGGATGTTTAACGGTTGTGATCTGTACTTACAATCATCAATTTATTCTCATACCGATAAAAGAAAAAATTGATAGACTTTCGTATATCTTTTTATTATTTACTTTCGCATGAAGTCGATTGGTTGTCTTTTTCCTGCAATGTTCTTAGAGCGTTTTTTTCTCGTGAGTGAGGTATAGCTTTTTCACCAAGATATTTCACATGTTCGGTAATCTCAGGGAGGTAATTGACAGGAAATCCAAGTGATGCTTCTCCAGGACCTATATCTGTGGCATCTCTGCATCCGTAACATCCGTAACTAAAGTTCATGGAATTATTAATATAGGGAATTATTGTGGAATCCACACATATTGCTTGCAATACAACGGTAGAACTTTCTACCCTTTTGCCGCCAATACTATGCATATACCCCAGCAAAATCCACATCAATTTCTCTACTTTATCCTCTACAAAGACAATATCTGGTATGTCTTCAGCCATGTTAAGGGGGAATAAATCGATGCTTTTGATCTGTCCCATTTCCAACGTTGGCATGTTTTCAAACATAGATTTTCCAACAGAGTCAACATTTGTAATGCCAAATTTAACCAATCCTTTGCCACTTTTTAGTTTTTCAGGAAGTTGTCGGAATCCAAATGCTCTAGCAGCGGCTGGGCAAGATATTGTGTCAGCATTTACAAGCATGTGCTGGCCGTGGCGCGCTTTCATCGCTGCCTGGCAATAGCGATGTCCTTCTGCAGGGATAGCATCATTCACTGAAATGTCATCTGTTAGAAAACGTACACCTACGGGATAACCATCCAGATTCAGGACGTTTTTTAACGTTTGACCGAAATTTCTGACTTCTTTTATAGTGGGCAATATATCACTTTTTATTTCAAATATATTTGAAATAAAAATATATATATTTTCCTGTTTCAAATTGATTTGAAATAGTTTTATGTAGGTCAAATTTCAATATAATTATCAAAAAGGTGAGTTAATGAAGGTTCAGTCAATCGAGAAAGTTTTACCATGCGTTGCAGATCCATGGAAATTAAGGGTTATAGCTCATCTGGATGAAGAACCTGACCTTGAATTTTTATCCAGATATATCGATGGAAGGTATTCTGAAAAACTGGGTGTGTTGATGGTAGAGATGGGGTGCAAACAGGCCAATATCTTCAACACAGGCAAGGTTACTGTGAAAATGGTGGATACGGAAGAAGAATGCGAAAATTTCGTAAATTCTCTTCTTGCAATGGCCTATCACAAATCTCTTATTGCTGGGGAATTATGAATATAAGTAATATGTAAGGGTTTCCTGAACTGTTCATCCTTTCTAAGGGGACAAGTTAACAGGTCTGTCAGAGCGCCCAGTTTTTTATCTATCATTGTAATATGTAATATAATTCAGGTTTTAATTTATAATAATTATAATCAGATATATTGCAGGAATCAACAAGTTCGTTGTGTTTCATAATAGATAAGTGATATGATACTAGGTTTTGTTTTTTATGAAAGAATCCGCAGAAAATGATGAGCGAAATGATGCCTCTATGTCAGGATATGATGCGTAACATGGATATGTCAAAGATGATGAATAATGATGGGAAACCAGCAAAAAAAAAGAATGAATAAAAATGTATTAATAGTATTGCATTTTATTCCATTTTTCTTTGATTGTTTTTCACTCCTGTAAATAAAACATATATAGCAGTTTCAATAATATTTAAAATAACAAGTTAACAGGGTTACTCGTGCAAGGTGGGATTACATCATAAAAAGCATACTTATCCCTATAGATTTTACAATACAAAGCCATGACTTGCTTGAATGTGTGGGCAATTCAAAACACTTGGACTGGAAAGAGCGATACTTCTTCATGTTGTAGATATTTACCATGCACAGGGTCTTGCACCCATGTTCGAGAAAAATGCAAAGGAAATGATTAAAGAGTATAAACAGTATCTTGATGATTTATATATCGATGTGCAAACCCTTGTCATACAGGGTGAGGTTAAAAGTACAATTGCAAATGTTGCCCATGAATATGATATCGATTGCATCATAATGGGATCTACCATTAAAAATCCGATTAAAGGTCGAATGCTTGGAAGGACCACTGATTACATAGCAAACAACTCTGGAAAAATGCTGCTTGTTGAAAAGTACGAACTGTCAGAAATAGGGGATAAAGAAATCTATGGAAAGGTCTGTACTCCCACATTTAAAAGACCGCTTATTTCACTGGATTTATCCAAAAAATCGATGGACATAATCACAAAACTTACCCCGGTCCAGGATTATTTGGACAAGGTTTATCTGATAAATGTTATTGAAACAACAAAGGACAGTCCTGAATTAAAACAACTGATAAAAGAAAATAAATCAAAGCTTGCAGAGATAGGAGAAAAATTTGAAGGAGTAACGATTGAAACCATAGTTTCCAGCGGCAATCCTGCAGAAGAAATTAACAACACTGCAGAAGATAAGGATGTTACATTGATTATTCTTGGAGCAACCGGTAAGGGACTGAAAAAGCTGATCCTTGGAAGTACATCCTATGAACTTCTGAATAAAACCAGAAAACCGGTGCTGTTGATTTCCTAAGAGGTGAAAATATGGAAGAAGAAAGAGAGCTTGATTTTTTCAGTAAATACCTCTCGATTTGGGTTGGTATTTGTATAATTCTGGGTACTTTTATAGGATATTTCTTCCCGAGTTTTGCAAATACCCTTGGAAAATTTGAAATTGCAAATGTATCGATACCAATCGCTATCGTACTGCTTGTGATGATGTATCCCATCATGCTTAAAATCAGTTTTAGTGAGATACTAAATGTTAGAAGAAACTCCAAACCACTGTCGCTTACAGTATTTGTTAACTGGGCAATTAAACCATTCACTATGACACTTATTGCTGTCTTATTTATCAGTATGGTATTTGGCGGATTTATACCTGCTGACCTGCAGTCCGAATATATTGCAGGTTTAATTATACTTGGGCTTGCACCCTGCACAGCCATGGTGCTTGTATGGACATTTCTTGCGAACGGAAACATCAGCTATGCCCTTGTCCAGGTTTCTGTCAACGATTTAATTATTCTGATATTATTCGCACCACTGGGTGCATTTCTTGTAGGTGAAACCACCGATTTTCCAATACCAGTAAGCACTATCTTCTATTCAGTCCTATTCTATGTGGCTATACCACTGGGATTAGCTGTATTGACCCGGTACATTGCAATACAGAAAAAAGGAATCAACTGGCTCGAAAACAAATTAATTAAAGACTTGGAATGGGTCACTCCTGCAGGACTTCTTGTAACACTTGTTCTGATTTTCACACTCCAGGGTGAGAGGATAGTTAATTATCCGGTACATATTGTATTTATAGCAATTCCTATCATCGTACAGACATACTTTATCTTTGGAATCAGTTACACTGGTGCAAAATTACTGAAAATTCCCTATTATGAAGCTGCTCCATCGACTTTCATAGCACCCAGCAATTTCTTTGAACTTGCTGTTGCAACAACCCTGATACTGTTTGGAGCAGGTTCTGGTGCAACACTTGCAACTGTTGTTGGAGTACTCGTTGAAGTACCTGTGATGCTCTCGCTTGTTAGAATTATGAGGAGCAGACATGATAAATTCAACTTTGAAAGCTACAAAATATATGAAAATGAAGGCTAAAAAATGTCAGAAGTTACTGTGAATTCAACTATCTGTGGATTTGTGCATAATATAAAAGGAGAAATTAAAGGAGATAAAATCCTTGTCGAAATAGATTCGGATTGTAAAAAAATCAAACAGATGTCTCCAATGGAAGTTCCAATGATGGATACATTCGATATTAAAGAAAATTATGTAATAAACAAAGCTCAAGAAGCAAAATGCTCAGCTACTTGTCTTGTCCCCCGTGGAATTCTTCATGTCTGCCGGTTAGAAGCAGGGTTCTTGGCTCAGTCTCTGGTAGATAAATCCGGAAGTATCAGTATAGATTTCAAATAACTTCCAGTTATCTGGTAGTCCATTAATATTTAGTTGACATTTTATACTATATGAATAATGGTTTTGTAAAACCGATATCTAGCATGAACATTCCGACATCATCCAATCGTCGAGGCATATTCATCTCGACCATAAGAATCGTCTTGAGGTAACCATACTGGATGGTGAAGGTTCCAGTTTCAAGGAATTTGGAGAGAAAGTAATGGCTCTAAAAGGTGTAAAATATTCAAAACTAAACACCGCCAAACCCTCAGATGAAGTCTAATTCACATATCTTTGAATTCTTTATCTATAGATTCCAGGAGTTCATGTCCAAAATCTGTCAGATAGTATGTCTGAAAACTTTTGTCACGTCTTGACCCTACAAGATACTCATCCTTTAACAATTTCAAGTGATAGGACAGTGCTGAATACTTATAATCGGTGATTTCCACAAGCACACATACACATAACTCCTGTATTTCAAGTGTTTTTAAGATTTTGAGCCTTATAGGGTCAGAAAGAACTTTAAAAAGGTACACCATATCGTCTACATCTTCAGACATGACAGCATGGACTTTATCAAGGGATTCTTTAGAGATGGAATAGGATCCAAAAAATGTAACATTTTGTTTGCTGGTCATTGTGATCCTTTAAAAGTTACTATTCGATTAATATTTTGGGTTACGAATATGGGGTAACAGTGGTACGTGAAAGCCAACGTTTTCTAACCGTTTTCTTTAAATCAAAACACTCTATATACCTGATATAAGACATTGTTCAGTAGGTTGTTTGTGTATCATCAAGTTCCATCCTAGTATTACTTGGTGTTGAATAGACGCCCTTTCTAATATTATTCCAGTCAATAAATTTGTTTTATACTATAATATCCCTGAAGTTTTTCCAGAATTAAGCCAATCATTCAAATGAAAACTTCTAAAAACCACTTGTATGATACATGTTGTCTGGATACCACCACTTTTCCTTAATCTACAGTGAATCTACACTAAACTATAAATTTTTGAATTAAAGTTTTACGTTTGTTGCAAAATTTTGTTAAACTTTGTATTTTTGTTTTGGATTTTTCCAATTGATATTACCCACTAAATTTAACAATAAATGTGCTATGTTTAACCAGTTTTTATTTTTGTAAAGCACTGTTTTTACAGTTTTAACTTTCTGGAAAATTGGTTTTTAATCATCAATAAATTAAAGATTTTGTAAATAGTGGAAAATATAATTAATTTCCGTACTGTTTTTGAGTATTTTTGCATAAAAAAGAGATACCACCTGATAGTAGGTGGTTGTTAAATCATTCGTTTTTTGTTTCTGATTCTTTTAGTTCCCGAAGTTCACTGAATAACGATTCAAGTCTAGCCCTTTCAAATGGTAGTGTACCTTCATGTAACTCTTTTCTCAGGGAAATAACAAGGCAGTAAAGCATTAATGCCATAATTATCATGAAAGGAAATCCTCCAATAAGAGATGCAGTCTGCAGAGCTCCTAATCCACCAGCAAGAAGTAGAATTGCAGCAAAAGCACCTTCCATAACTCCCCAGATAATGCGCAGAGGGAGGGGAGGATTAGGGTTGCCTTTTGAGGTAAGCATACCGATAACATAAGTTCCCGAGTCTGATGACGTTATGAAAAATACCGCCACAGAAATCATGGCTACTGCTATAAGTATACCTGATATCGGGAAATGGCTGAGTGCTGTAAAGAACCCTAATGCTTCATCTTGGGCAACCACGTCACCGATTCCTGCCGCACCAAAGTGTTCGATAAACAAAGCAGCACCTCCGAATACACTGAACCATATCATACTAACGATAGTGGGCACAAGCATGACACCAATTACAAAACTGCGTATTGTTCTTCCTCTTGAAACTCTTGCTATAAACGAACCAACAAAAGGCGACCAAGCAATCCACCATGCCCAGTAGAAGATAGTCCAATCTCCATGCCATCCTTCAGGACTAACACCTGCAGGGTCTATACTGAAGGACATGTAGAGGAAATTTTGCAGATATCCTCCAATGGAATGAGTGAACAAATCAAGTATGAAAAGTGTTGGACCCACTATTAATATAAAGATAAGTAATAGTGCTGCTGCAGTTATATTAATTTCACTAAGCCATTTTATACCTCTGTCGATACCTGTAACAGTGGACATAATTGCCAAAATTGTAACAACTGTAATTATGGAGAGCCAAAGTATGGAGTTGCTGGGTATACCAAATAAGGATTCCAGACCTCCTCCAATCTGTATAACACCCAAACCAAGTGTTGTGGATATACCAAATAGTGTTGCTAGGACACCGATTGTATTAATGGTTATACCCCATGGACCATCTATACCTTTGCGACCCAGAATAGGCTCTAAACAGGAGCTTAGCAGCATTGGAAGTCCTTTTCTATATGAAAAGTACGCCAGTGAACCTGCAACTACTGCATATATAGCCCATGGATGAAAACCCCAATGGAAGAAGGAGTACCTTACAGCAGTATAAATTGCTTCATTAGTCCCCCCTTCACCAAGTGGTGGCACCATGTAGTGTGAGATAGGCTCTGAGACTCCCCAGAATAGTAAACCTATACCCATACCACAGCTAAACAGCATGGAGAACCATGCCATATATGAATAAGCAGGTTCTTCATCATCCCCTCCGAGTTTTATATCTCCCATTGGGCTTAACATCAAATATACAATCAAAAACAAGAACGTACTACTTCCAAGAATAAATGTCCATCCCAGACTATCTACAATCCAATTGAATGTTAAATCCATTCTGTCACTAAATGGTTCTTGGAATACAATTCCGATAAACACAAATCCGACTGCCAAAGCAATCGAAACCAGGAATGTAGGTGTTTTAAGAGTATCTGTAAATGAGCTCAATCCTTTTTGTTTACGTACCATTGTTTTGCCTCGATTATTGTATAAAATTAATAGATTCAAAACCGATTAACTTGAATAACAACATTTATGTGTCGGTTGTTTAGGTAATGGGTACTCATATATTCTACTATTTTTTACTAACTATTTTAAACTAATTTTTTAATGTAAACACTTTAAATGAAACTTAGTTGACAATATATAAATATTGTATTTGATTGAATTAAAAATATATTTTTAAAAAAGCGATTAATAATTTGTCAGTTTATAGTTATTTCGTGAAAGTGCTAACCCTTACGAAAGTGGGGCAACAGGGGTACGTGAAAGTCAACGACTTCAGTCGTTCTCTTAAAATCAAAACACTCTAAATTAAAAATTTAGAGTTAAACTTAAATCGAAGATTTAAGTTGTTTAAAAGATATCTTTAAACTTCGTTTAAAGAGTGATGAAACAACCCCGTTGACGTTTGATAAGTTTTATGATAAACATTATAATCGCTAACAGTAAGTAAATTTTATATAGTTTCAAAACGTATAATCAGTATCGAGGGAATGGGTGGAGTCGATGGTTAATAAAGAAAATCAAAACTGCAGGAACCTGAGATTCAAGATACATCCTACTCCTGAACAGGAGAGAGAACTGGATGAGACTCTGGAATACTGCAGGTCGATCTGGAACCATCTTCTGTCCATCAGAGTAGATTTATACGATAGGTTTGGTCTGTCAGTATCTAAATCATCTCTGGAAAGATACCTTAAGCATCTGGACTATCCAATCCATTCATCAGTAAGACTGGATGTACACCAGAGGTTATGTTTTGCCTTTGACAAGTTCTTTGATGACATCAAGAATGGTAGACTGAAAAACACCAGGCCTAAAAAAGGAACATTTATCAAGAGAAAGGATGTTCCCTGTGGGAACAATTCTTCCAGATTCATCAAATACGATGGAATCCTGCCTAAAGGCCACCCGAAATTCAAGAGTAAAGAAGATTTCACCAGTTTCAGATACAAACAGCACGGAAACGGTTGGCATCTGGATGGGAACTGGTTATATTTATCCAAGATAACACAAAAATCGAATCCCATCAAAATTGATATTGACAGACCTCTGGATGGCGAACTGAAGACATGTACCCTGAAAAAATAAGGTAAACAATGGTTCGCTTATCTGACCGTAGAACTGCCGGACAATCCCACTCCTGAAACACCAGAAAATGCTGTAGGCATTGATCTGGGACTCAAATCTTTCATAACAACCTCGGATGATGATTTTGTCGAACCGCCAAAATTCCTCAGAAAAGCTGAGAAAAAACTGGCTAAGGAACAGCGAAAATTGTCGAGAATGGAATTCAGATCAAACAACTATCAAAAGCAGAAGCAGAAAGTGAACAGGATTCACAAGAAAGTAGCATCTGCAAGAAACCATTTCTCGCATTGTTTGAGTAAACTGTTGGTAGAAAAATACGACTTGATTGTGTTCGAAGATCTGAAAATAAAAAATCTTGTTAAAAACAATAGATTAGCTAAATCAATCTCCGATGTAAGCTGGAACAAACTAGTCCAGCACGTAACATACAAAGCTGCTGAAAGAGGTAAAATAGTAGATAAAGTCAATCCCAACAACACTACCTAGGTCTGTTTTCATTGCGGAACTAAAAAGAAAGAGAAACTGAAACTAGAGGACAGAACGTTCCACTGCAGTAATTGTGGATTAGAGATAGACAGAGACCTTAACGCTGCAGTCAATATACTGACAAAATCATCACACTATGACTCAACAATGCATACCGTGGGGCTCGCGGGAATCAATGGCTGTGAAGATGGTACCTCTACGACTAGTCCCGTTATCAGTTCGCAAGTACCGTCTATGAATCAGCAAATGCTCAACCTGGTAAGAAGTTGAGGCTCTCAAGGTTCAACAGAACCCCACGACTTCAGAGCTTGTCCGACAATTCGATACTATTAATTTATTTTATCTACTATTTAAATAAATATAAGAGGAATAATAAGTTATTTACCAATGACATTTATCCAATAATCCAAAAATCATACATGGATACTACCAAATGATATAAGATAAATGATTAGGACTAATAATTTATGTTACTTGGTAAACCCCTTTGTAGAATATATCTGCTTTAACATTAATTACCGGACAGGCTGTTCAGTCGTGGGAGAGTAGTCAGAATTCTATCAACTCCACATCTTTATCTGTGGATTATTAGGAGACAATATATTTATACCCAATGAAATGGACACATTAATGACAAATAAGAAAGGGGTATATCTATGAAAACCGAAAAAGAAGATGATAGTCAACCGTTAAGTGACATCCTTGTGTCCGATACATCAGATATAGAGGAACTTGAAAGCCTTTTCAATGTTGAAGAAGAATATGATACTTACTTGGATGCTGTAGAATTTTCGATTGCGCATTATTATTGTGAAAAAAATCCGGAATTAAAAGATGATGATGTAATTACAGTACTACTTAATATAAAAAACAATTACGATAAAGGTATTGAATCTTTCAGTGGTCTGGAAAGAGATATTATTGAGAACCTAAAGGATGCCATCAATGAAGATCCCATAACTCATCATGAGTTTAAACTGGTGATTGATTATATATTATGGTCAATAAGGAACAGGTCATGGATGGAAGATGATCAAGCTTATGTTAAATGGGTATCTTATTATTGTGATATGTTTACAGATAAAGAGGAAGAAGATTATAAAGAATATATTATGAAAGTGGCAGATGAACTTGGATTGTCAAAAGAGGATACAGATACGATACTAATAAAACAAAAATCTCTACAATAAAACAGTCAAAAGTTTTAAAATTATAAAACCATTTACTCTTATAACTTATTATTGTTATAAATTTTTCAGAAGATTCTCCATTGAATGAAATTATAAACTTATAGTTTTATCAATGCTATTACAATTATTTTCATTTTGATATTTTCTCAAATGATCATACTAATTTATTAATCATCTATTTTATGGAACAATAAGTACTTCCGAACTGGCATGTTTTAAAACATTATCCGACACACTGCCAAGTAAAAACCTTACAACACCTGATTTACCCAAAGAACCCATAACTATAAGGTCGATTTCATTTTTTTCTGCAAATTCTACAATTTCTTCTGCAGGGTTTCCAATAATAACAACGGATTCAACATTTATCCCTTTATTGTTGCCAATATCTTCGACATGGTCAGTTGTATATCTGCGAGCTTTTTGTTTATCAAATACCGGTTCATCAAAGTAAGTACCAGTATTCAGTACATAGATAGCATAAACTTTAGCACCTGTCATCTTTGCAAGGTCAATTCCTCTATATATTGCGTTTTCACTATTATCAGAACCGTCCGTAGCAATCAACATTTTATTATAATGTGTTTTCATAAATCTATACTCCCCTTATAAAATCAGGTCTATCATCGTATATATCTTTTATTAACACAGATACAAACGATGAAAAATGGTTTAATACATAAAACTACATTATGCCAGAATTTACGTCCTATTATGTAGAAAAAATGTTACAAATAAAAAATTAAAGATGTAGACATCGATTCAATTAAGTATCTCAATATTTCTACATCAGTCATGTTCTATATTTTTTATAGGATTATAAATTTAGATATCTTCAAAATCAGCCATCTGAGTACTCAAATAGCGTTCACCAGTGTCGGGAAGAACTACAACGATTGTTTTATCTTTGTTTTCAGGTCTTCCGGCAACTTTCAACGCTGCACATAGAGCCGCACCAGATGAAATTCCTGCAAGGATACCTTCTCTTTTAGCCAATTCTCTGGCTGTTTCAAAGGATTCATCATTACTAATCTGGATAATTTCATCTACAAGGCTAACATCCAGAATATCTGGTACAAATCCAGCACCAAGACCCTGTATTTTATGAGGACCAGGACTTCCGCCGGATAAAACAGGTGAATTTTCAGGTTCAACAGCTATGGCTTTAAACTCAGGTTTTTTTTCTTTTATAACATCTGCAACACCTGTAATAGTTCCGCCTGTACCCACACCAGCTACAAGTATGTCTACATCGCCTTCGGTATCATTCCAGATTTCTTCAGCAGTAGTTTTGCGGTGTATTTCCGGATTTGCAGGGTTCATGAATTGCTGGGGTATAAATGCCTTATCGTATTCATTTGCCAGTTGGTTTGCTTTTTCAACTGCTCCATTCATGCCTTTTGAGCCGGTAGTAAGAACAATTTCCGCTCCAAATAGTTTGAGGATTTTTCGCCTTTCTACACTCATAGTGTCAGGCATTGTAAGAATCAACCTGTACCCTTTGGAGGCACAGACAAAAGCCAGACCAATTCCTGTGTTTCCTGATGTGGGCTCGATAATAACAGTGTCACTGGTCAAACATCCGTCTTTTTCAGCGGATTCTATCATATTATAGGCTATTCTGTCCTTAACCGAGCTTAAAGGATTAAAGGATTCAAGTTTGGCAATTATTGTTGCCTGAGAGTCATCTGTTATATTGTTTAGCTGTATAAGCGGAGTATTTCCAATTGTTTCTGTAATATTTGTATATATGTTCTTCATTTTAGCCCCCCCTAACTATTTATTTACGGTGTTTTTTATATATTAATTTAGGTTCTTCAATAATTACGGTGTTATCTGGTGGAACTGATTTAGTAAGCCAAACGTTACCTCCTATGACCGATCGTTCACCGATCACAGTGTCCCCACCCAGTATAGTAGCACCAGCATAAATGATAACATCATCTTTTATTGTAGGATGGCGTTTATGGCCACGTACTATGTTTCCAGTTTCATCCTTGGGAAAACTCATAGCCCCCAGTGTTACTCCCTGATAAATTCTAACATTGTCTCCAATTTGACAAGTTTCACCTATGACTACTCCTGTTCCATGGTCTATAAAAAAATGTTCTCCTATCTCAGCACCAGGATGAATATCAATACCTACAATACTATGGGCATATTCAGTCATAATACGCGGCAGAATTGTAATGTTTTGTTTATATAATTCATGTGCAATGCGGTAGATGGTTACTGCTAATACACCGGGATAACTGAATATTATTTCGTCGTAACTTTTAGCAGCTGGATCGCCCTCATAAGCGGCAAGAATATCAGACGCTAGTACTTCACGTAATTCAGGTATTTTTTTCAAAAAATCAAGGGTTTCTTTTTTTCCACTGGAGAGGCATTGAGAACATTTCTCTCCATAACGCTGGCAATCATGCATGATACTATTAGCTATTTGCTTGGAAAGTTTTTCAAAAAGGTCATTAACTTCTCCCCCAAGTTGATAGGATAAATTTGCTCTGTCAATCACCTGATTTTCAAAATATCCCGGATACAATATACGTTTTGTAATATCAATAATTTCAATGACAGCATCTCTTGATGGAATTATCGCAGCATCAACATGCTCAAAACAAGCTTTTCTGGAACAACTTTCCACTATAGTGTCAACAACGTTTGGGATTTCTGCCCTGTATTCACTTTTGACATCATCTCCAATAAGCATGCATTTGTTTGAATTTGTATCTTGTTCTGTATTGCTGGTTGTCATATGAAGTCCCTGTAAGAAACCATGTTATTCGTTACAATTTACAATTATAATATAGGGGTTTCATCTTTTATTTAGCTTTATAGCCTGCATTTGAGACTGCTGATTTGATTTTATCAATATCTGTCTTTTCAGGGTCGTAATTAACTGTGGCACTACCTTCTTCAAGATTGATGTCTACTGATAATACCCCGTTAACAGAATTCAGAGCATTTTCAACATTTTCCTGACAACCAGCACATTTCAGTCCTTCTATTTTTATTGTTACTTCACTCATGAATAATCACCTTTGTAAATACGAAATGAGGGTATAAATATTTAATTCACACTGTGAATTTATAATCGATTCTAAAAGTTTATTGAAATGCTGTATAGGTCGTTTTTATAAGCATATGGGTGTTAGTCTGCCAAAATTATAAATATCATGTTCACGATTGTGAATTCACATACGTGAATAACTATTTAATATCATATGGTAATGAAAGTTTGAAGATATGTCTACTTATCGTCTTGCATAAATTAGAGGTGAAATAAATATGGAAGAGTTTACAAAAATATCAGAAAAAGATGTAACAAACGCTATAATAGAAAATTTTACCAGCGAAATATTATCCTATACTTCCAGTGATGTTATTGTTGTAGGAGGTGGACCAAGCGGTTTAATGGCTGCCAGAACACTGGCAAATAAAGGAATTAAAACACTGGTTATCGAAAGCAACAATTACTTTGGTGGAGGATTCTGGGTGGGTGGCTACCTTATGAACAAACTTACTGTAAGAGATCCCGGTCAAAAACTCCTTGATGAAATAGGTGTTCCATATGAAGAAGTAAAAGATGGGCTCTATGTTGCTAATGCACCATCTGCCTGTTCAAAACTGGTATCATCAGCCTGTGATTCAGGAGCATTTCTCCTTAACATGAATAAATTTGATGATGTAGTCCTTAAAAACGACAGTGTAGCAGGTATCGTTACAAACTGGACACCGGTATCAGCACTTCCAAGAGCAATAACCTGCGTGGATCCGGTAGCCCTTGAATCAAAATGTGTTATTGATGCTACAGGTCATGATGCTGTTGTAGCGGAAACTTTGAGATCAAGGGGATATATTGATTTGAAAGGATTTGATGGGATGCATGTAGAACCATCTGAAAATGCTATTGTTGAACAAACATCTGAGATATATCCGGGGCTTATAGTAACCGGAATGTCGGTTGCAACTGCATTTGGACTGCCGCGAATGGGACCCACATTTGGAGGAATGCTTTATTCGGGTGTAAAAGCTGCAGAAATTGCAGAGAAAGTGATAAAAAGTAAATAATCGTTTTTCCTAATTGTAGTTAAACGAATTATTTTATTTGCTGGTATCATTCTGATACTGGTTTATTTATCACTATATTAAAACGGAGGTTTTTCAGTGACCGATTACTGGCTTGTGAGATATTCAGAGATTTTTTTAAAATCAAACCATGTACAAAAACGGTGGGTCAATAAACTTGTAGATAATATATACAAACATATCCCTAACTGCCATGTCAGAACTGAAAGAGGAAGGATATGGCTTTATGGTGATGTAGAGCCTGAAAAGCTAAAAAATGTTTTTGGCATAAGGTCATATTCTCCTTGTATCTATTGTTCACTCGACGAATTAAATGAATGTTTACTTGAATATTGTGAAAAAAAAAACCTTGGTGATGTACAAACTTTTGCACTTCGCATCAAACGTGTAGGTACTCATGATTTTTCATCACAGGATAAGGCAAGGGAGCTGGGTAATTTAATAAGGAAACATTATCCACATCTTAAGGTAGACCTTGATAGTCCAGAAAAGGAGATATTTATAGAAATAAGAGACAGTGATTGTTATCTGTTTTCTGAAAAAATAGCAGGTCCTGGAGGCATACCACTTGGTGTAGAGGGTAGCCTTGTTGCTTTAATGTCTGGAGGTATTGATTCACCTGTTGCCGCTTATATGATGATGAAACGTGGATGCAGTATTATACCTATCTATGTGGACATAGACCCGTATCTTGGAGAAAAAGGGAAAGAACGTGCATTTAAGGTTGTGGATGCTCTCAAGCAATATCAACCTGGTATAGAACTTGAAGTAATTAGTGATGATTACCTCTACAATGCTAAAAAAATACTTAAACAGTATAATTCTGATAAATACACCTGCCTTATGTGTAAACGTCGGTTATACCGGGTTGCAGAAGGTTTAGCGAACAAATACGGAGCACTGGGTATTGTAACAGGGGATTCACTTGGTCAGGTTGCATCTCAAACACTTGACAATCTTTATGTACTGGATGAAGCTACAAATCTACCAGTCTATCGACCGCTAATCAGTTTTGATAAAGAAGAGGTAATTGATATTGCACGCAGGATAGGAACATACTCATTATCTACTATATCTACTGGTGGTTGTGGAGCTGTTCCTGAAAAACCAGCGACAAAAGCTAAATTAGATATTGTAAAATCTTTTGAAAATATGTATAATGAACAGTTTAAGGTATAATTTGCCTTATTCACTATTTTTATATACCAAAAAACCATTGCATTAAATGTTCACAATTGTGAAATCCAGATGGCTGGGTGGCAGAGTGGCTATGCATCCGACTGCAGATCGGGTTACGTGAGTTCGATTCTCACCCCGGCCTTTTTAACTAAAATAGGATGAATCAATATGTATGAAATTGATAATTCTGATTTGGAGCTTACACCTGAAATCAAAGCATTTCTTGTAAGTATTGGGTCTGTACAGGTTGACCTTTCAATTGAATTACCTGGACATACTACAACCGCAACTGCAGGACCGGGAGCAGGTGGAACATCTATATTTTTCAAATCCAACAATAGAAGAGTCCGTTTGTCCATCAACAATAAATCTCCTCTTTATCTTACAGAAAATGAAAATGTTGCAACTATAAGCTATAGAGGAAAACCGATTGTACGTGGTGAACTTGAAAAACCACTCTATCATTGTCCAAAACAGGCTTACATTACTATTTCTGAAAGTTGTATCTACAACTGTAAATTCTGTCCAGTACCAGAAATTCCTGGTGATGTAAAGGATACTGATACAATTTTAAAAATGGTTGATGAGGCGTATTCAACCGGTGAATTGGAGGCGGTGTCTCTTACCAGTGGGGTGGCGGAATCTCCGTATAGGGAAGTAGAAAAAACAACAGAAATCGTAAAACAAATTTCAAAACGTTATGATATACCCATTGGAGTATCAGTTTATCCCACATGGACATCTACACATGACCTTTTTGAAGTAGGTGCAACGGAAATCAAGTACAATGTAGAAACCATGGATATGTCGGTTTTTAAAAAAGTATGTCCAGATTTTGATTTAAGGCATATACTTGATTCACTGGATGAAGCGGTAAATATTTTCGGTAAAAACCGCGTTTCTTCTAATTTCCTCATTGGATTGGGTGAAGATGATGCATGTGTCAAAGAAGGTGTAACTTTCCTTGCAAAAAAAGGTGTAATCCCGGTGTTGAGACCTGTATCCCCTGCATCATTACAAAGGAATGAAATATCTGCTAAAAGACCAGGATTTGAGCGATTGTTGAAATTATCTCAAATGTCAAAGGATATCCTTGATAAATATGGATTAAGAGCTGATAGAGCAAAAACGATGTGTGTTCCTTGTACAGGTTGTGACATAACACCACACCATGATATCAGATAACGTTTATTCGTTTTTTACCTGTATAGATATTCATTTTCTTTCCTCTAACACGACCAATCAGGGTCATCTTACACGATTGAGCTATATTTTTGGCAGTATCGGTTGTAGCTCCTTTGGATACTACAACAGGGACACCGGAAACAGCACATTTATAAACCATTTCTGAAGATATTCTTCCTGAAGACACAACAAAAGTGCTGGAAAAATCAATTTCTTTTTTTAGTCCGTAACCTATTATCTTATCAAGAGCATTATGTCTCCCGATATCTTCTGATATACAGAGATTTTCATCTTTTGAAAACATGCCTACTGTATGATTGCCTCTTGTTTTTTGATAAAGTTCTGAATCAAGGACAGTGTTAAGTCCATTGATAATCTCTTCAGGTTTTAGTATTAAATTGGATTCGATTTGTGGTAATTTTTTTGTATCCAGAAAAGTAGAAACTCCTCCACAACCGCTTGTGATAGTTTTTCCGGAAAAAAGGATAGGATACGGGTTTTTTGTGTGAATATTGATTTCATTTTCATAAACCCGTATTGATTGGATTTCTTCATAGTTACCTATTATTTTTTCTGTAAACAGGTGACCAATTGCAAATGAATCCAGCATATCGGGAGTTATCATTGCAGAGGTTGCATATCTGCCATTAATATAAACAGAAACTGGATATTCTTTAATGATTTCATGGCTGTTATAACTACATCCATTATCATCTATTGTTAAACAGTTGATTTTTTTTAACATATTCATCGTTATTTAAAGAATCTCGTCCATACTACCACTGCGGTAACCCTCAATATCGACTGTTATATAGGTTATACCAAGATTTTTAAGTTCTGATACCACATTTTTTCTGTAGTTTAAAAAGGACTCCAGCTCTTTTTCCGGTATTTCTATTCGGGCTATTGCACCCTCACCATGTAACCTGACTCTCCCCTGGGTAAATCCGAATGAAGACAGTAGATTTTCCGCCCTGTCAACATTTTTGAGTTTATCTTCTGTAAGGATTTCATTGTATGGTATCCGGGAAGCAAGGCATGCGGATGATGGTAAATTCCAGAAATTATAGCCTCTTTTTTTTGCGATTTTTCGGATATCTGGTTTACTTATTTCTGCATCTACAAACGGATGTGCTATATCTTCTTCATCTCCGGCGGCAAGTCCTGGTCGATATTCACCAAGGTCTGAAAGATTTGTACCATCAGCTATACAATTAAATCCTATATTTAATGCATAGGATTTTAACAATTGTGATGAAGCCTTTTTACAATGATAACATCTATCTTTTGGGTTATTAACTATCCCGGATTTGCTAAGAGCTTTAAACGGTAATATTTCAAAATTTAAACCAAATTCATTTGCTATTATTTTAGCCTGTTCTATACTGTGTTGGGGAACAAGCGGTGAATCAAGAAGTATGCACAGATGTTGGTTGCCGAGTGTTTCTTTTGCAACCAGAGAAAGCAGACTGCTGTCAACACCGCCTGAAAACGCTATAACCATTGGTCCTTTTTTAGCGATAACCTCTTTCAGTGTATCTACTGGTTCATAAGGGGTCATTTTTACTCTGAATGTTTTGGTTGATTATTCTGGTTTTTCTTCTTCTTTTTCTCCCCATAGTGAAAGGTTCTGTTTTTGACGGTAATCGTTAATAGCTTTATGGATAGCTTCTTCTGCCAGAACTGAACAATGCATTTTTATTGATGGTAGACCTTCAAGTGCATCAGCAACAGCTTTGTTGGAAACATCCCATGCATCTTCCAGTGTTTTTCCTTTTATAAGTTCTGTAGCCATGCTGCTTGATGCGATTGCTGCACCGCATCCAAAGGTCATAAATTTTGCATCCTGTATTATATTATCCTCTATTTTGAGATACATTCGCATAATGTCTCCACATTTCGGATTACCAACTTCCCCCACTCCGTCGGGATTTTCCATTTCTCCTACATTTCTTGGGTTCATGAAATGGTCCATTACTTTTTTACTGTACATTGCCATAAAATATTCCTCTTTATTATTTTGTAGCCATAGGTGACATTGAACGTAACCGTTCGATTATATTTGGTACTACTGAAAGCACATAATCCACATCTTCTTCGGTATTTTCTTTGCCCAGTGACAGACGAAGTGAACCATGGGCAATTTCATGCGGCAGACCGCAACCTACCAGTACATGGGATGGTTCAAGTGATGCGGATGTACATGCACTTCCTGTAGATGCTGCAATTGAATATGAATCAAGCATAAGAAGTATTGATTCCCCTTCTATATATTCAAAAACAATATTAACATTATTGGGCAATCTCTCTGTCGGGTGACCACAAAGATGTGTTTTCGGTATTTCCAAAAGTCCATTTATAAGGCGGTCACGTAGAGCTTGCATCCTTTTGGCATGGTTTTCTATATCACTTGTGACACGTTCTATAGCTTCTCCTAATCCAACTATTCCCGGAACATTTTCAGTTCCAGCACGGCGCTGTTTTTCTTGTGCACCCCCGTGCATGAAATTGTCAATTTTAACACCTTTTTTTATGTAAAGTGCACCAGTGCCTTTTGGTCCATAGAATTTATGACCTGATAATGATAGCAGATCGATGTTCATATCTTCTACATCAACAGGCACCTGACCTATAGCCTGGACTGCATCAGTATGGAAATATACACCATTCTCTCTTGCAATCTTGCCAATTTCCTTAATTGGCTCAATGGTACCAATTTCGTTATTTGCAAACATTACGGTAATAAGTATGGTCTGGTCTGTTATCGCATCCCTGACATCATCTACATTTACATGTCCATATTTATCAACTGGTAGATATGTAACATCAAACCCCTGTTTTTCAAGCCACTCACATGGGTGTAGAACTGCATGGTGTTCAATAGCAGTAGTTATAATGTGGTTTCCTTTATTTTTGTTTGCAAAGGCAACTCCTTTGATTGCCCAGTTATCAGATTCCGTTCCTCCACTTGTAAAAAACACACTGTCGGTTTTGGCATTTATCGCATTTGCTACCTTTTCCCTTGCTTTTTCAATTGCATCTTCTGACTCTTTTGCAATTGTGTATGGTGATGATGGATTTCCGAAATATTCTGTAAAATATGGAACCATTGCATTTACTACTTCTGGATCTGTATATGTAGTAGCGGCATGGTCCATGTAAACCAATTTTTGTCCTTCTTCATTGTTCTGCATAAACAACCTCATTATCAATTATTGGTTTCAAATTAGTTATAATTTAATGTTGGTAAGCCAAAATCTTTATACCATTAGATGTTTATAAGGTATATTATCACAATTGTGAATGCCATCTATATAATTAATGTGGTTTAAACGTTGTGGTAAGAGATGTTTTAATATAAACGCTGAAAATTTGTGGTAGTTAGTATATTTTATATAGCCAAAAATTATATGTCAGATGATATAAAATCTTATGTACCTACACTTCTGTGGATTACTGTTTACATCCTTTAAAATAACCAAGTGATAAAATGAAAATGAATACACCATGTCAGGTAATAGTATGGGACGTTCTTCCTGCTATCCGAGCGGCGCTTGCATCAGAACTGGTTAAAAACGGAGTTTCTCAACGTAAAGTTGCAGAATTGTTTGATATGGCGCCCTCTGCTGTTTCGCAATATATAACCAAAAAACGGGGATATCGTATTGAATTCGATGAAGATATTAAAAATTCTATAGCACAGCTTGCATCTGAAATTCAGAAGGGAACTGTAGATGATGTGTCCGACAAAATATGTGAAATCTGTAAACAGCTTAGAAGCAATGATGGAGGTTGTCCTACCAGTTCAAATAATAATGTAACACTGGTCAACTAAATATCTAATATTAACTGGTACTTTTTCTGTCTTTTGGGTTTAATAATTTGTGAATGTCTGTGACCTCAATCAACCTGTAAAAATTTTAAAATATTCTTAATTGGGTTACAGTAAAATTACTGATAGGATTAATAATAATCAAGTAATATTTATAAGCAATATTTAAATATGTATAATATCTTTCTGATATTATGGGGTGTATCTATACCAAACAGGTCTTTTATTACATCAAAAAATATTCTGATTTTTTTATTGGTCATGGTTGTTGTAATTTCAACTTTTTTGTTTCTGGATTTTAAAGCTGCTACAAGTCAAACTAATTCTAATACCCAGTCCAATTCGTATTCTACTAACAATACTGGTATAAATTTTTCAAAAGAAGTATTTGTGTATATTGATGGTAATGGCAATATATCAAAAGGTACAGGTTCTGAGATAATAAAGGGTTTTAATAATGCAGGTATGCAAATATCCCAAATTGATGAATTCAAAAACAATTATCAAAAACCTGTTTTCATTGTAACAATCAAGAATTTTGATATTTTGTATACTCCTTTCTATTCAACAGCAAATATTGAAGCTTTTTATTTTTATTCTTCTGAAGGTGATACCAAATATTACAAGGGTTTTAAAAGAGATAAAAATCCGACTGTACGGTTTTACAGTAATGAATCAAAAAGCGGTGAATATATAAAACAGGGAGCACTTAGTATGAAGGATTCTACTAAAGGGATTATATCATTAAAAGCATATACCAATCATCTGGAAAAAAACCTTGCTACAAATGTTATCAAGAGTTTCCTCCCTGTTGAACAACAATGGAGACTAAAATGGATGGGCCTATATTGATAAATACAGAAATAGTAGAATATTTTGAAAATTTTGACAACTATAGATAAAAGATTCACTACCCAATCTGTAAATAACCCCTTGAATTATACAGATTGGATATATAAGGCTACTTTAATACCTTTAACCAACATTTGCCTGATGGTTGAACCCCACTCAACCATAAACTCCGCTCATCCACTACTTTTAACAGATGTAGCGTTTCCTTCATTTTCTACATCTGCAATCTGAACCTATAATAGATGATATAAATATATATAATAAATGATGCAATTATTTTCCCAGCGTTAAATATTATAAAGGCTCTAAAAAATTTAAAGCTTCATATAAGTTTAAAATCAGGATTTATTGGTAATTTGCTGATTTTTAATCATTTATTGTTTCTTTGATTTTTCTGCATTATTATTTTAGAGAGTTTGGATTTTTTTAAAGCAGAATGGATTAACTTATATAAATCAATAATATAATTGTATACGTATCTGAAATGCACTTACAATAATATTTATATGTAGTTTTGACATAATTAGTATGTTTAAAAGTGCTTATTGTTGTGGGTGTGTTATGCACAACGTTATTGTAATTGATAAAATCAAATTCATTTTCTATCAATTTTTATTATCAATTACATTCATGAGATATACTCACTGGGTGTAACGCTACACCCTCTATCCCATCTAAATCAGGGATTGCTTTTTTCATAATATTA
>NZ_JAHENT010000137.1 GCF_018609725.1 Methanohalobium sp.
CTCCTGATAGTGGATATCTGAATGACTGGAGGTAATTCATGACGTTTGATGATCTGTCGATATCTTTAATGACAGTTTCTATTAGTGGTTCAACAAATAGCCGATGTACACGCCCAAACATCTGACTGCTTTCAGTGTCAATTCTTGAATAATATCCCTTGTTGTAGAAAAAGTCAAGTTCTGGTTCGATAATGGGATATAAAAGTTTGGCTGGTAGGTATTTATCATAGGTTTTTATATCCGCATCGTGAAATGCGATGGCGTACCCATACAAACTTGCCACACCAATAGCTATCCAGACATCTTTACCTTTACCAGAAAAAGATGTGATATCAAGTTCTTTTTCTTTCATATCTTCCAATATATTCTGTATTCTTGGGCCGTTACACCACACAACAATGTGCGGTATTTCCAGCTGTCCGAAAAAGTCCAGAACTTCTCTGTACTGGGTTGAGTTTTCAGCTGAAAGTGCAATTGTTATTTGTTTTAGGTAACTGCTTTTATTTAGCTGGTTAACTATAAGTTGTAATGAATCGCTTTTGATTTCATCATAAAGCATTGGTATAATGACCACACCGGGTCTAACAAGCGATAATCTACTTATGCGTTCGGTAATTTTTTGTCCGTTTATACTGTAATCATGGATAGTTGTAATCCTTTCCTGAGAAAAATCCATTAATCAACCCCACAACTAAAACCCTATTAATGATTATAAGTATATCAGTTACTTTTTAAGTAACTATCTACGTTTAACAAACCATGTTTATATAATTACAATTAGGGTCATCCAGAATTAAATATGTTTGTGATGAGATACTTTTTATAAAAAAAATATAATAAAAGTTTAGAAAGAGCCTTGTTTAAAAAATAGTTATAAGAGGCGAAAGCCCCTCTTTAAAATTTATTCGTTGCCCAGTTTTTTGTTGAAATATTTATCGTAAGCGGACATATCAAAGTGTCCGTGTCCACTCAGGTTAAAAAGAATGGTCTTTTCTTCACCGGTTTCTCTGCATTTTGATGCTTCGTCCATTGCACATTTTATGGCGTGGGATGATTCAGGTGCTGGCACAATACCTTCAGTTCTGGCGAATTTAACAGCAGAATCAAAAATCTCAACCTGGTGGTAGTTTCTGCCTTTCATCAATCCGTCATCATATAATCTGCTTATAATTGGTGAACATCCATGATATCTTAGTCCTCCCGAGTGAATGGACGGTGGTACAAAATCATGCCCCAGTGTGTACATTTTAAGCAGTGGAGTCATCATTGCAGTATCGCCTGAATCGTATTTAAAGCTCCCTTCTGTAAGAGTGGGGCAGGCAGATGGTTCAACACCTATTATTTCTGGGTCATGTTTTTTGTCTATCTTATCTTTAAGATACGGGAAACTGATTCCTGCAAGATTACTGCCTCCACCACAACATCCTATGACAGTATCCGGATATTCATCAACTTTTTCTAACTGTTTCTGGGATTCAAGACCTATAACTGTTTGGTGTAGCATTACGTGATTTAAAACACTTCCAAGAGCATATTTTGTATTATCGTTTTCTGATGCATCTTCAATAGCTTCACTGATGGCAATACCAAGACTTCCTGTTGTGTCGGGATATTGTTCGAGGAATTGTTGTCCAAATTTAGTTTCTTTACTGGGTGATGGAATAACAGTTGCTCCCCAGAGGTTGATTAATGATTTTCTGAAGGGTTTTTGTTCAAAACTGGAGCGTACCATATAAACCTTGCATTCCAAGTCAAAATAGTTGCAGGCAAGTGATAATGCACTACCCCATTGTCCTGCACCGGTTTCTGTGGTTACCCTTTCATTACCTTCTTTCATGTTGTAGTATACCTGTGCAATCGAGGTGTTGGGTTTGTGACTGCCTGCAGGGCTTACTCCTTCATTTTTGTAATAGATTTTTGCAGGGGTGTCCAGCAATTTTTCAAGTTTATGGGCACGATGAAGTGGTGAGGGTCTCCATAACTTGTAGATTTCGCGAATTTCTTCAGGAATATCTATATAATTTTCAGAAGACATTTCCTGCTCAATTAATGATTTTGGAAATATTGATTCCAGTTCTTCTGGTTTTATTGGTTCATTTGTTTCAGGGTTAAGTGGTGGTTCAACAGGTGTAGTTAGGTCTGGCAATATATTGTACCACTGCTTTGGCATTTCATTTTCATCAAGTAAAATTTTTGTTTGTTCCATAGCAATCACTTATAAATTCATTATTGTAAATATTAGTACATTGGTGTAGTTGATTTATTATAAATCCATTTTGTTAACCGGTTTTAAATGCATTTTTCCGTGATTTTGATGGTTTTATTAACAACATCTACTGCTGATTTGCCCAGTAAACGAATCATAGGTTCTTTACCAATACCGCCTTTATCATATATTGCGTCAGGTACAGTACCATAAGAACTTATTGCAAATGTAACTCCCCAATCCATTGTGCTGGTTTCTTCTGGCTCATCAGCACGGTTGAATGACGAAATATAATATCCAAGCTCGTTGCAAATATCCAATATCCTTGGAGTATATTTAATATTGATAGCAGACCTTATTTCTGGGTTAAATTTCATAGCCGCAAGAACAATCCTTGCAACATGACTGCTTGCTCCAAAATCAATAGATCCGACTGATTTTGGATGTTTTTTTAGATGTACAATTCGTCCCTCTACAGCAGCAACATCTGATATTTCTGATGCGTTTGGAATCGCCATTGCTATATTGCTTCCCACTTCAGGTATAAGATTTGTAAACGCCTGATTGTTCTGTAACAGGTCCAGTGCATCCATTGAATTCTGGATTACTTTATAGCGTTCAGAATTGTTATGTAAATCTGCTAACTGGTTTACCGGATTAACACCATTTCCTATATTAAGGCTTTCTTTTATGGCGTTTTCAACAAACTGTTTTGCATATTTTGCAGCATCATCAAGGTTGAATCCTTTATTTAGATAAGATACAATTGCTGATGAATAGGTACATCCTGAACCATGGGTACCGCCTTCAACAAATGAACCGTATATTACTGTAAAATCATCGTTTTCGTAATCATAAACAAAGTCACAAGCTTCAAGATGACCACCGGTAATTATCACATTACATTTTCCCTTTTCAGCAATTTTTCTGGCGGCATTACGTGCGTCATTCAAATCCTTTATGTATATACCAGAAAGCTTGTAGGCTTCCTCTATGTTTGGGGTTACAATTTTACACAAAGGCAGCAATTCATCAGTCAAAAGCGAGATTGCATCTTCCTTAAGTAGCGTGCCTCCTGCCTGTGCAGCCATTACTGGATCAAGAACAATCGAGAGGTTATATTTTTTGATTGAATCTGCAACGGTTTTTACGATTTCATTTGATCCAAGCATTCCGGTTTTAGCCCATCCGACGTTCATATCCTTGCATACAGCATCAATCTGTTCAGAAACTACATTTGTTGGCAGGTCGTAAGAAGATATTACACCTTCTGTATTCTGGGCTGTAACCGATGTAATGGCACAGGCTCCATAAACACCAATAGCAGCAAAAGTTTTTGTATCCGCTTCTATTCCTGCACCTCCACCAGAATCCGAACCAGCAATTGTAAATGCAACCGGTATTTTATCCATATTATCCACCTTTTAAATCATGTTAATGTACTTTTTGTTAAATAACCTGCGGAATAGTAAAATTATAAATAACAATTTTATCGAAAATAAATTCATACTGTTTGTCTGTTGTTTCGATAATTATATATACTGCATAAACAACATTGAAGCAGCAAAAATTACAAAACAATCGATTATATTAATAAGATTAATAATTTACATACGAATAAATGTCTATTTTATAAATAATTGGATGGTTAAATATGGGTAATAGACCTCTGGATATACTGAATAATGCGTTGAATACACCAGTAATCGTGCGGTTGAGAGGTTCACGGGAGTTTAGAGGCGAACTCCAGGGATATGATGTGCATATGAACCTTGTTCTTGATAATGCAGAAGAGCTAAATGACGGGGAAATCGTTCGCAAACTTGGTAGTGTAGTGATAAGAGGAGATAATGTAGTATATGTATCTCCATGATTATAAAAATAACATGACAAATTAAATTGAGGTTTATTAATCAGGTGGTATTAAATGAGTAAAGGAACTGAATCATTTGGAAAAAGACAAAAACGGACACATACAAAATGTAGAAGATGTGGTAGCATGTCATTCAACGTACGAGACAAAGAGTGCAAATCATGTGGGTTTGGTAAAACTAAACGAATGAGAAGCTATAACTGGAATAAAAACTAAACGCTAATTATTTATAAATTAACCCCTATAAAAAACGATAGAGATTTAAATGAAAGAAGAATGCGGTGTAGTAGGAGTGGTTTTGCCTGAAGCAGAACCACAATCAAATTCATCCGCTTTTCAAATCTATTACGGATTATATGCGCTACAGCACCGGGGTCAGGAATCTACAGGTATAACAATCCATAATGGCTGTTCTGCAAATTCTATTAAAGGGATGGGTCTTGTACCCGAAGTATATGTTAAGGACGACCTTAAAAACCTGACCGGGAATGTAGGCATCGGGCATGTGAGATATTCTACATCTGGAAATTCCGGAATTGAAAACTGTCAACCATTGGTTGTTAATTTTAAAGGTGGGACTGTCGCCATAGCGCATAACGGCAATCTTGTAAACGCTTGTGAACTCAGGGATGAACTGGAATCTGAAGGTCGTATTTTTATAACAGATTCAGATACCGAAGTCATAGCCCATTTACTTGTAAAACAGCTTTTAAAGCACAACATTCTTGATTCGATTCGTCAGGTGATGCAACGGCTTGTAGGGTCTTACTCTCTTACAATTTTAATCGATGGTCAGTTGATAGCTGTAAGAGACCCATTGGGTATTAAACCTCTTTGTATTGGAGAAGTTGAAGGTGGTTATGCAGTTGCATCCGAAAGTGTAGCAATCGATACACTCAATGGCAAACTGTTAAGGGATGCATACCCCGGTGAGGTTCTTTTCTTTAATGATGGCGAAATGGAAAGTTATCAATTGGATAATGAAAAAAGGTCAGCTCACTGTGTTTTTGAATACATCTATTTTGCACGTCCAGATTCAATAATCGACGGCAAACTGGTTTATAAAGTTAGAGAAAAAATCGGTCGGGTTCTTGCGGATGAACATCCAGTAGAATCTGATGTAGTATCACCCGTGCCTGATTCAGGAATAACTTCTGCGATAGGATATTCCAAAGAATCAGGTATCAAATACAGTGAAGGTTTGATGAAAAACCGATACATAGGCCGAACTTTTATATTACCGGGACAGGAAATGCGTGAGATAGCAGTACGGCTTAAAATGAATACTATTTCTGATAATATTGATGGGGAACGGTTAATTTTAATCGATGACAGTATTGTACGTGGGACTACATCTAGGCGAATTGTCAATATGATTCGTGATTCAGGAGCCAAAGAAGTTCATGCAAGAATAGGAAGCC
>NZ_JAHENT010000138.1 GCF_018609725.1 Methanohalobium sp.
ACCATGAGGGACCTTAGGGAAGAACTCGGTATCGGCGTCTTAACATCTGTTGAAGGTGCTCCAAAAGGCATCTCTGCCAAGATGAACATCGAGGAACTGCTCGACATCAAGATCAACTCATGTGAAAAATTCAGAAATCAGGTAAAATAAAACAGTTTAACCGGCAAGACCATTGACAGTATTTAGTGGTCTTGCAGTTTTTTTATTTTTTTATTAACCAGATTTAGATAACTGTTTTTTGTGGAATCTAAAAATTTATATCTTGGTTTTTGAATTTTATAAGTGGGAATCAGATTGGAATCGGTATATTTTCTACAATTGGCAGTAATTGTACTTATACTTGCACTTCTGGCGCAGCAATTAGGTAAAATCTTTAAAGTACCTCCCATCCTATTTCTACTTGCAGAAGGTATAATTATAGGTCCAGAAGTTCTCAACATCTTTGATCCTAACATACTGGGAGATGGATTGACTGTACTGGTTTCACTTTCTGTTGCTATCATTGTTTTTGACGGTGGTCTTAATTTAGACCTAAAATATTTGAGAACTATACACAAAAGTACTCTGAAATTGTCAACAATTGGATTGTTAATTACATTTATTTTAACAACCATCTTAACGCATTTTCTGTTAGGAATTCAGCTTGAAATGGCGGCTCTTTATGGTGCATTGATGGGCGCAACAGGTCCTACTGTAATAACGCCGCTTGTAAAAAATGTTAAAGTTAACCATAAAACAAGTAAAGTCCTTGAACTTGAAGGTGTATTTAATGATGCAGCCAGTGTAATTCTTGCCGCCGTCATTTTTGAATTCATTGTCTTCCAGCTATCAGGTATAGAAGCTATAGCAGGAATATTTTATCGGTTTATTGCAGGAGCATCAATGGGTGTTTTAAGCGGTTTTGCACTCAGTAAATTTTTATCCAAAGGACCTTTCATATCGCCACAAACGGCACGGTTGTTGACATTAACATTGGTTATTGGTACCTATGTAATATCTGAAATGATAGGTAGTGAATCAGGGGTTCTTGCAGTAGCGCTCTTTGGTATTATAATGGGTACTTCCAATGTACGTTATAAAATGGTATTGAAGGAATTCAAATCAGACCTTGTGGTGATGATGCTCTCTCTAATTTTTATATTACTTGCTGCACTCTTAAAATTTGATAACATCATCCAGATAGGAGTTACAGGAATTATAATAGTACTGTTACTTATGTTCCTAATCCGCCCTCTATCAGTATTTTCTACTACAATAGGTTCACAACTTGGAAGAAATGACAAATTATTCATATCTTTAATAGGTCCCAAGGGTGTTGTTCCGGCATCAATAGCAACCTATTTTGCAATAAGGCTGGATGCTTTAAATATTGAAGGAGGTCAAACTCTTGTAGGACTGGTATTTTTAACAGTAATTATTACCGTTTTTATGACAGGTACGTTGTCAAAACCGCTTGCTAATAAATTAGGAGTGATACCAATGGAAATTTTGATTGTAGGAGGAGGAAATGTAGGTCAATTGCTGGCAAAAAGGCTTGAAAAACGAGGAGAAAATGTAGTAGTGGTTGATTCATCAAAAGAAAAGTGTCATGAATTAATGAACTCGGGAATTAGAGCAGTTCATGGTGATGTAGAAGACATGAATATATTAAAAGATGCAGGAATAGAGAATGCAAAATATGTAGTTGCCACCACAGATAAAGACAATACCAATCTCCTTGTGTGTCAGGTAGCAAAAAGTAAATTTGGGTTTAATAAAGACCAAGTTGTAGCAAGGGTTAATGATGTAGAAAACCTGCATGCTTTCTGGGATCTTGATATCCGTTCAATGAGTCCTGCAAAAACAACAGCTATAGTTCTTGATGATATGATAGGTAGGCCTCATATGTTTTCCATGTGTGAGGTAGGTGGTGAAGGTGAGATACTGGAAATCGCCGTTACTAATCCAAATGTAGTTGGAAAAGCTGTAAAAAACCTGGCGCTCCCAAGAGAAAGTCTAATGCTTATGGTTAGAAGGGATGATGAATCAATTATAGCGCATGGAGATTTGGTTCTTGAATACAACGATATTGTAACTGTTATTGGTGAAGGTGATTCTGCTAAAGTGGTTGCAGATATGCTTGAAAAATAAAAACTAATATAACAGGTTCAATTTTTTAATTCTGCTAATTACTTTTATATAAAAATAAAACATATCTTTGTATACCTCTCAACTTAAAACAAACAAGAGGTATTTAGGTGTCTTATAATGGATGAAAAAGAAGCCGCAAAAGAAATCAAAGATAGATTCTCTGATTTTGGTGTAGATATACCACAGGAAGATATCGAAGAAAGACTTGAAAAATTAACCTCCAAATTTAAAGTACCCATGAGTGAAGCACGGAGAAGTGTTACAAACTATTTTTTGAAAGAATACAACATATCAAGAGGAGAATTCTATGGCAGTCAGACAGAAACGCCTCTTGTAAATGTTAAAGATCTTGTAGAAGATGGTAAATGGGTTAATGTCAAAGCTAAAGTCCTCCAGCTTTGGGATAATACCCATGAATCAATATCTCAGGTAGGTATTGTTGGAGATTCAACCGGTACAATAAAATTTGTAAAATGGGCTAATGCAAATCTTCCTGATGTTGAGGAAAACAAAACCTATTATTTCAGAAATGTAGTAGTTGGTGAATGGAACGAAAAATTCCAGATTAATCTTAATAAAACAAGTTCCATAGAAGAAATTGATGAAGATATTGAGATAGGAACATCATCAGTTACAGCCAGTGGAGCAATGGTAGATATACAATCTGGTTCCGGCCTTATAAAACGCTGCCCTGAATGTAACCGTCCGTTATCAAAAGGAGCATGCCCTGAACATGGAAAAGTAGAAGGAGTATATGATTTAAGGATTAAAGCTGTTTTGGATGATGGAGAATCTGTGCATGAAGCACTTTTAAACCGTGAACTAACAGAATATATAGGTGAAATAACCCTTGAGAGTGCCAAATCTATGGCATCAGAAGCACTTGACCCAAGTGTAGTTCTTGACTATTTGAAAGAAAAACTTATGGGTAAATATTACACGATTACAGGTCCTAAACTTGATAGATATATTCTGGTGGAAACAATAGAACAGCAGTCCAGATTCGATGAAAATGAACTTGATGAATTGATTGCCTCGGCTGAGGTGGTATAAATGGCAGCATTTGTTAGAGAAGTAGCAAAACGGGTATTTGCTCAGGAATTTAAAGAATCCAATCTGATGTTTAAAGATGGTGAAGACCAGTATTCTCCGCAGTATCTTCTTACACCTACAGGTGCAAAGGTAAACCGTCTTTTTATAGTGGGAACTCTTACAGAAACGGAAGACATAGGCACCGAAGCCGAGTTTCTCCGCGGACGTGTATCAGACCCTACCGGTTCATTTTTGATTTACGCTGGTCAGTACCAGCCAGAAGCTGCTCAGGTTCTTTCAGAATGTGAAAAACCTGCGTTTGTGGCAATAGTGGGGAAACCCAATACTTACACTACAGATGAAGGAGATGTAATAACCTCGGTTCGACCCGAATCAATAAGTGTGGTAGATGGAGATACGCGGGATATGTGGGTTCTGGAAGCTGCAAAGCACACTCTTAACCGTATCAACTCTCTGGATAAGGATGAACCTAATATCAAAAAAGTGGTTGAACACTACAATACAGATAAGAAACATTATTATGAGATGGTGCAGCAGGCACTGCAATCACTCAAAGAAACAGACTGACTGCTCTCCCACGACTGAAGTCGTTGGCTTTCTCTGCCCCTGCACCCCAATTCTCGTAATTTTTTGATAAATATGCATCAGTCCAGTGTGCTAATAACACTTGATAGGTGCAGTTCAAATTTTTTAATTATTTAATAACCAAAACTGTGATAAACAAAAAAGTTATACTTATCTATTGGTGATAAAAAATGAAAACCTATCTTATGATATGGTATAACAGTGATGGTGGGGCTACACCGTCAGAAATAAAAAATAGGCTTATGTCACTGGGATTTCAGCCTATACAGGGACCCTATGATTATGTATATGATTGGGGAGATAATGTAGACGTATATGAAATATTGGAGTTTGGGGATAAAGTTCATCTTAGCCTTCAGGACATGGGAGTAATATTCAAACTTGAAACATCTGAAAGTTACCATTGATTAATTTATGATTCTTCCTCTTCCATAAACTTGCGGGTTAATTCAAGAGAATCGCATGAACCTCCCTCAAGTTCAATTATATTCCCAGTAACAGAACCATTCTCAATTGTGATTTCTACTCCAGTAGGCGGAGACATTCTGGGTTTTGTCGGAGAACCGGGACATACCAGCATAACGTCTTCCTTTTCCACTATTGGTCTGTGCAGATGACCAAATATCAACACATCTACTTCCATTTCCAGAGCAAGATAACGGTAGGCGAGAGTATCAGTAACAGATAACGCTCCTTGGTGGATTATCCCAACTCTAACACCATCAACTTCAAATTTGGTTCTTTCAGGAAGTATCTCTTTAAGTCCAGGGTCATCGGCATTACCATAAACAGCTTTTAGTTTTCCGGTAGATTCAAATTCATCATAGCAACCTTTTGAAGTAAAATCACCGGCATGGATGATAATATCATAATCATCAATAATACCGGTAAGGTTCTGTGGAATTTGTGCCTGTTTCATATGCGTATCAGAAATTGCAAAAATTTTCATAAAAACTCCTCTGTTTTATTGTCTGGTAAGGTCTATCAATTCATATTCCATGTTTTCTGATTCCAGCCGGCTTAAAATCGTAGTAATTTCTTCATCAATTACCAGCACCAGCGAAGGTAACCCATGGAATGCTGCTTCAACGATTGATTCTTTAGCGCCGAACATCACATCAGGATTCTGCCCGATTTTTTTGAGTGCTATCAATGATTCTGTTCCTATAGCGGCAATATATGATTTAGATTTGGAAAGTGTTTGTAACCTTTCAAGATCGACCCTTTTAGACCCACCTCGTTCGACTTTTGGTATTTTACATACAGTGATTTTTGCAACTTCAAGGTCGATTAATCCCCTCAGGTCGGTAACACCGACATCCTCTCCTTTTTTTGCCTCATCAATGGTAATACCAGTTGAATTTGTAACTTTGTTGTTGCTTACATAGAGCAATCCATCACGCATTTCAAGGTATACCTTTTCGTCTTTGTCAAGGTCTTTTTCTGCAATAGCAGTCCATGTTGATACATGGCTGATAATATCACTCATTACAAAACGAGCATAACGCTTCATATCTGCTGCATTTTCCAGAACCCATTCTACACCGTATTTTGTAATTCGGTATTGAACCCTGCCTTCCGAATATATGAAACCATCTTCGACCAGTTCTTTCATGTATTCAGAAACTGCCTGTGGGGTCACCCCGATTTTTCTGGCAATTTCTTTCTGTCTAACGTTAGGCTGGTGAGCAGCTACTTCAATCAAAATCAAAAACTTTGTAATCCCGCTTTTACTCTGCAGGAGGTCTATCATTTGGTATCCTCTTTAACTCTGAGTCTTTGACCCATAACCGATAATTTATCCGACCTTCTGGCAAGGGAACGCAAATATAAAGGACTTTTATTAAGAGACCGTGCCAAATTGTTCAGTGAATTGTTACCCTGTTTGACCATTTCTTCCAGTTCTTCTAAAGTATCTTTAATCTCTTCATAGGGTTGGAATGCCAGTGTTATAATATCACTTAAATCATCTAATGAGCATTGGAAATTGGACTGTACTTTGGAATAAGCAGAATGGTATTCCTTTTCAGGTTTTTTACCGGGTTCAGGCATTTGCCATTGGCTTTCAATAAGACCTCCTTTTTTAAGGATGTTGATGCTGCTGGTCACGTCATCGCCTATATATTCTTCCAGCTGTTTTTCTGACATCCACATATTGGACAGGGCATCATATACCTGTTTATGTTTTTGGTGTTCGAATGTTTTTAAGAGCGGAACCAGTTCGGATGGATCATTTATAATTCGAGTTCTCTTGCCCATTGTTACTACGACCTCCAATATATCTTGGTATGAACCTGTATAGAATGTATAAAATTTAAACTTAATAAATGTGTTGTGAATTAAAATTTATTTAATTTTTTAAAGATTGTATTTGCCGGTTTATAATCAGCCAGAGACATCTTATTTATTACCGGATGTTACTGATATTTACAGTTCTTAAATTATAAAAATTGCTGCCGCAACAGCAGTAGTCCATTTTAGTTTATCATCTGCTTCAGCAGTTATTGCAATATGCGTGGTTTTTAATGGGTATTTTTCAGTCCATGATTGATACATCTCTCTGGCAAGTTTTTCCGCGTAATTACCTGCTGAAGTTTTTGTCTGTCCTGCTCCGTGGTATTCAGAGATATACCCTATTGTATTCTGGTCGCTGGGAACTGCACACCCTATTGAGGCAGTTATCTGGTCTTCGGGTTCATTCGATGAAATTCTTGAGAGAACACAGAATACAATTTCACCTGGATACAGTTCTGACAAACCCTCTTCTTTTGATACGATTTTACAATTTGGAGGCAGAATAGAGCTTACTGTAACCAGATTAAATTTTTCAATACCTGCATTACGAAGGGCTGCTTCGAAAGACTCCAGATGTTCTGAATGTCTGCCGATACCACTGGTAAAAAACATTTTTTTTGGTACTAGGTTCATATTTGTTTACAAGATGTTCTTAATTTATAGAGGGAATACTGATGTTGTTAATAGTTTTTAAAAATTGCCCTTTTATTAATAAATATTTGTTCTTTATATACCTTAAAAACAAAACCGATAATTTTATGCTGATAGATTATCTAAGTTAGCAGAGATAATATGCCCAAAGACCTCTATAAAAAAATTAATGAAATTCTGGATGGCAGACAGTTATCAATCAGCGGCATTACCCGGGAATTAAAGAATGAAGGATATGATGAACACCGTTTATTTCTGACCGGATATTTACGTGCACTCAAGGATATGGATAAACTTGTAGAAATTGAAGTTCCTCCATCTAAAATTTACAGGTTGATGGATGATTCAGATGAGACTTCTGAAGACGTTTATTCATTGCTTTGTGACCATCTGAAACAACTGGATTTTGATTATCGTGTTCCAGTTGGAATATATATTGCATTCAACCTGTTTGAAAGACCGGTTTTCAGGCAGGAACTTAAATTAATTGGTTTTAGTGAAAAACAGATACAAAACCAAGTGGATGATTTTGCCAACATTGTTCAGGAATCAACAGATACAAACCTCAAAAAATATCGATCTGACATTACAAGAATTGACATACCATCAGGAGACAGGGCATATGAAATAAAAAGTGATGATGAAAACATCATCCAAATGTCAAATGAAATACTTATTGAACTCATGAAAGAATTCGTAGATATCAGGGGTCTTGTTCCAAAAACAAAGCAAACCAAGTTATCTTTTTAATGTAATCCATTTTAACATAAAGGGGTCAATATCAATGACAGATTTAAATGTTGCATGTATCCAGATGGATATATCTCATTGTAATAAACAATACAATATTGATAAAGCGGTATCAATGTCTGAGAAGGCTGCAATGGATGGCGCACATATCATCGTTTTGCCTGAAGTATTTTCCACAGGGTTTTGTTATGAAAATATGGAATTATCAGTAGAAACCTATCCCTATCCAACACTGGAAAAACTTGCAGTTGTATCAAAAACGTATGATTGTACAATTATTGGTTCAATAATTGAAAAAAAGGAACAATCCTATTATAATCTTGGATTCTGTATTGAATCAGGTGGATTTGCTGGATTCTATAGGAAAACCCATCCTTTCGGACGTGAGAAATCTTATTTTTCTAAAGGTGATTCAATCAATCCTGTCGAGCTTCAAAATTTCACAGTCGGGCTTGTAATTTGTTATGAACTCCGTTTTCCTGAAATCGCAAGAAAATTAACATTATCGGGTTCTGATGTTCTTGTAACTATAGCAGAATTCCCAGATCCCAGAATAAACCACTGGTATACGCTTGTTAAAGCACGTTCAATCGAAAATCAGGTACCACATATTGCGTGCAACCGTACCGGAAGCGACCCATATTCTACCTATTCAGGTGGTTCTATGATAATTGATGCATGGGGTAATGTTAAAGCAGATGCAGGAAACAGTGAAGCTATAATCTTCTACAATATTGACCTTGATGAGACCAGTAAAATCCGTGAAAAAATGACTGTTTTAAGTGACAGACGTACTAACCTTTACTGGTGATTTATTCCTGATATTTTTCAACCGTGACCCAGAAAACACTACCCTTGCCCTGCGGATTGTCTCTTACACCTGCTTCTCCACCATGGAGTTCTATAATTCTTTTTACAATGGCAAGTCCAAGTCCTGACCCTTTCACTCCACCTTTTTCAGCACGTTTGAACCTTTCAAATATCAGTTGTTTGTTATCATCTGCAATCCCTTCTCCAAAATCAGTAACTGTTATCTCCCAGAATTTATCTGCATCATGGATTTCGATTATTATTTTACTCTTTTCAGGACTGTATTTTATAGCATTGGATAACAGATTGGAAAATACATCTTCAATAAAGGGGTCTGCTCTAGCAGGATATTCTCCTTCTACTCTAAAATCCACATCCATCTGTTTTTCGTCTAATGTAGGCTGATAATTGTTAATCACTTCCTCGAATATGGATTTGATATCCAGCCGTTTAAAATCAAGTTCTTCTACAGTATTCAATTTTGTAAGTTTGGATGCATTTTCTATCATATTGATAAGCTTGTTTGTATTACGTTTTATAGTTTCAAGTGTCTTTATTTTCTTCTCATCATCTTCCATTTTAAGCAGTACATCAGAATATCCTTTAATAATGGTTACAGGATTTAGAAGGTCGTGTCGTAATATATCTGTAAAAAGATCTTTCAGATTATTCGAATCCCTGAGGTTTGTTATCATTGAATTCAATGCTTTTGACAGTTGACCGATTTCGTCTTTTGATGTATTTTTAATCTCTACATCAAAATCACCTTCTGAAACTTTATTGGCTGCTTCAAGCATTTCATCCACAGGTTTTGTAATAGTCCTTGAGAACCATATGCCAAAGATTGAACCCATTAATGCAAAAGCAATCACGACAATGGTAAGGCTATCCCGTATATTATGCAGTGGTGCATAAAATTCCTCAACAAAAGCACCTGATGCAATCACCCAGTCTCTCTGTTCATAATAGGTATAGCCAACCAGTTTGTCCCGACCTTTCCATATATACTTGATGTTACCTTCCTTTTTTGCTATCATTTCTTTTGCAAAATCATAATTGAGAACATTTTCTCCCTCAAGGTTTGGGTGAATTATCACTTTTCCATCAGAATTAATTACATAATAATAACCGGTTTCGCCGATAACAATGTCTTTCATCTGGGATTTTATTTTATTGATAAAAGGCTTTTCTGGTATACCGGCACAGAGTATTCCAATGGTTTTATCAGAAGAATCTTTTATAGGGCGATAGGCGTTGAGGTACCATTGATCCTGTATTTTTGAACGGTCAATATAGGTATTGTCTTTTATTACTACTTCTCTGTATACTTTATCAGATGCAAAGTTTTCAGTTTCTGTATAATTTTTATTGTCATTTTGTTCAATGCTTTCTGATATTTTTACTGCTCTGTTGTTTTTAACTTTAAATATAGCAACTCTTCCACCTATTTGGTTTGTTATGTCGACTACAATATCTGAATTGTTATTGACAACATATCCGTTAACAACCATTTTGTTATCTACAATATCAGGAATACCTCTGGAATACAATTCATCACTTGATGTATTCAGGTTATTGCTGACTTTTTCTCTTGCAGTGGAGAATGTGGCATTAATATAATCTTTTTCCAGTTTAACCTGGTCTTGTAGTTTTTCCTTTAATTCACTGTCAATGTAATTCTGAGTCTGGTCATAGGCATAAAGACCCAGCAGTGATACTGGTAGAATAGATAAGATTAATGCAAACGCTATAAGCTTACGGTTTAATCTTATATCTTGAAGTTTCATTTATTTAGCTCCTTTAAATAAAACAACAGATTTGGTAACTGGATATTTGTCATCCTTTACTTTTAAATTTATTCTCTTTGCTTCAGATTAAAAAATGTATAAGGGACAATTAATGGTCGTCCCTCTACTTATTCTATATATATAGCAGGTTTTAAAGGGGCTGCATATCTGGATTTATTATCTGGGTCATACTGGGGATTATCAGCGTTATCAATTTCTACTGTACATCCGGTTTCTTTTTCAAAAAATCCCAGATTTTCTTTTAATACAGATTCTTCATCCAAATCTGCATTATAGATTTTGTCGAATTTTTCCCTGTCCATACTGGTAATGTTTGGAGCTATTTTTTGCACAAATTTTTGTACTTCTTTCCCGTAGGATTTTATTACAGGATCCTGCATCAAATCCTTCATCAGATTCCCGATGTTAAGGTTGCCTTCATTGTGCATTTTAAGAGCCCTTTTATAGGATTCATTTTTCCATTCAGGTGATGTGTAGATAACAATTTTTTTGGGGTTGATTTTTGTAACTTTTATTATCTCTTCAATATCAGATAATGTGTTATTGATTAATTCTTCACCCAGTTCTGCAGCGTTATCGATAAGTTCTGGGTCATGTTCTGGGTATGGAGCAAGGGATACAAATTCAGGTCCTTTATTACCCATAGATTCCCAGATTTCTTCACAGATATGCGGGGCAAACGGAGACATCAAGCGAACCCACGTATCAAGTATATCATAAAGCAGTTTTTCTCCGCCTCTTCTCTGATACCATTTTATTTCATTGGACAGGAAGAAAAATGAATTCTGTAAAGCGTTACGTGTTTTTATTGCATCCAGTGCATCATTTGTATCCATTATATTATGCTGGAGTCTGCTAAGTATCCATCTGTCTATTTGATGCAGTTCACTTTCTTTGTTCTGGGATAGGCCAGAATCCAATATCTCTCTTGCAAAGTTGTGGAATCTTTCTATCTGTTTCTTTGTAGCTTCAATTCCGCTGGATCTCCAGTCAGCATCCTGTGTTTGTTCAGCATTTGATAATATATAGACCCTTGATATATCCGCTCCATAGTTATCCACAGCATCATTTAGTGTCAATAATGGACCTTTCGACTTGCTCATTTTTTCCCCTTCAAGAGAAACAAATCCGTTAACAGCGATTGTCTGAGGCCATTTGTCCTCATCAAATATTGCAACATGGTGGAAAAGGAAAAAGATCAGATGGTTTGGAACAAGGTCTTTACCTGATGACCTCAAATCGACAGGATACCAGTATTCAAATTCATACCGCATTTGTTCCAATATATCCTTATCAATACCGCTTTTTTCTGCAACATCTTCTAAGTTTCCTTTACCAAGCAGTACAAAATCAAACGTTTCAGGAACCATTTGTTTAGGTGTAAAATTTTCCTGTACAAATTTTCCGACTATATAATATGCCATGTATATGGTAGAGTCAGCCAAGGATTCGATAAGCCACTGTCTGTCAAAAGGTAAACGGGTTCCAAGTCCTTTTTTCCTGGCACATGCTTTGTCTTTGATCCAGTCCACTTTATTTTTAAACTCATTTCTGTATTCAGACGGTATGATGTCCATTTGGTCAATACATCGGTAAACATTCTCCTTCCATTCAGGGTCAGAATAATTCAAAAACCATTGACCTCGAACCATTTTTACTACACAGGGAGTTCCACAACGACAGACTACAGGCTCACTGAATTCATAGAAAATCTCTCCTATGTTCTGTTCAATAAGGTCTTGGGTGAGTATGTCTTTTATTTTTGATACCTCTATATTTGCATATTTACCGGTGTTTTCTTTCAGGACACCGTTGTGGAACTCTTTACGATAAACGGCTTTGGTAGCATCCTCTGCACGTGAATCGTTCTGGTCTACAACACCATACTCTTCAACAGCTTCAACAGCAGGGAATTCTCCATATTCGGAGACATCTATTAATGATATAAATTGAATATCTCTTGGATTTTTATTAATTCCATATTCACTCAAGTTTTTATCATACATATCCTTGAGTGCCAGATAATCATAGGGTGCATGAGCAGGCACACTCATAACAATTCCGCTACCGTATTCATCGGTAACAAAAGAAGCAGGCAGACTGATGACGTCATCCCCTGTAACTGGGTTTTCTACCTCAATACCAATTAGGGAACTGGCAGGGACATCTTCTATGTATTCAACATCTTTATCTGTATATTGAAGCTTTGTATAAGTCCTTTTACTCACAATCCAATATTCAGACTTGTCGTCTCCATCCTTTTTGACTTTCACTTTTACATATTCAATTTCAGGATTGACCCAGAGGTTTGTGACTCCAAAAACAGTTTCAGGTCTAAGGGTGGCACAGGGTATTATAACATCATCGTATTTGAATTTAATAAGAGTGTAATCCACAATGTTTGCTTCTTCACCATGAAGGATGTCGTGGTCTTCAACAGGATTATCGTCGCTGGGACACCATTTAACAGGATGTGAACCCTTTACAATGTAACCTTTTTTGTACAGGAGGTTGAACTGCCATTCAATAAATTTTTTATAGGCTTCTTCTGTAGTTGTAAATTTACGTCTCCAGTCAATGGAATACCCGATGGATTTCATCGATTTTTCAGCTTCAACTGTAAAATAGTCTACAATTTTATCAGGGGTATCCAGATTCTCCAGAATGTTGCGGGGGATACCATGGTATTTGGAATATACTTCCATGGTTTTGGGTTCTTGCTTTTTAATAAGTTCAGCAAGTCCAACAAGAGGTGTTCCTGTGACGTGGAACCCCATAGGATACAGTACATTGTATCCTTTCATCCGTTTGTGTCTTGCTACTGCATCACCTATGGTAAACGTTCTTGTATGACCGGCGTGCAGGTTACCGTTTAAATAGGGGTAGGGCACTGTGATTAAAAACTTTTCTCTGTTGTCAGGGTCGGCTTCAAATATTTTTTCTTCATCCCAGCGTTTCTGCCATTTTTTTTCTATTTCATGTGGTTTATAATCTTGAAGCATTGTAAAGACCATCCTTTGATTAAACCTTATTTATCCGAAAACACCGCATTTCTTATCGATTCCATCGTAGCATCCACAACAACAGGTTTTGGACATGTATCAACTACTTCCTGTGGGTCTTTGAGTAGGTGACCTGTTGTAACACATACCACAGTTTCGTCTTTTTCTATTATTCCTTCATTAACCAGTTTTTTAAGTCCTGCTACAGATGATGCACTTGCTGGTTCGACACCTATACCCTCAAGCTGGGCGAGGTCTTTTTGAGCCTGTACAATCTCATCATCGGTAACAGTGTCCGCCATTCCATTGGATTCGTATATAGCCTTTAATGCCTTCTTTGCATTTACAGGGTTTCCGATACGTATCGCGGTTGCAATTGTATCCGGTTTTTTTTCAGGTGTGATATCCTCTCTACCATTTCTATAAGCGTCCACAATCGGAGCAGCACCTTCGGACTGGATACCGGTCATCTGGGGGCCTTTATCAGTTATACCTATGTTCATGAATTCTTTAAAGCCCTTATAAATAGCTGTGATATTTCCAGCGTTTCCAACTGGCAGTACTACTCTATCGGGGACATTAAACTCC
>NZ_JAHENT010000139.1 GCF_018609725.1 Methanohalobium sp.
CAAGCGCATTCAGAACTACATCAGGTGATTGTCCTGAAGTAAATCCGGTTTTAAATGCAAGAACTACTTCAATTGGAGATTGTACATAACCAACTGCACTTGTTTCTTGGTCATTATAACACCTGATAGACAACTGATCGTAATCATTATCTTCTTTGGCTACAGAAAGCGCATCTTCATGTAAGAAGTCTCTCCTATAGGTATTACCCATATTTCCCTGGTAGAACCATTCTTTTTCTACCATTTCTTTACCTTCTCCTGCACCAGGTTTAGCATCTTGACTGTTAGCAATAACAGTACCGCTTAAACCTCCGGCATTAACATCGAATCTATATACTCCATAAGGGAATTTACCTTTCTTGAACTTCTTGTCCAACCCGGTGAATTTAACACCCCAATCTGCACTTGAAGCATTTGATTCACTCATGTATTCCCATGAACCGGTTCCGTTAGTTGCATCGGCACCTTCATATGGTCTATCAAGCTTATGATAACCAGCAGTATTGTCAACACTCAACAGCTTATAAACAGGATCAGAAGTCGATTGACCTCCTATTCTAACTACTTGTCCACTAGACAGAGTCTCATCTGTTTCTACCCACTGTGAACCGTTATAAACGGTAAGTGAGTTACTAGGAGCAGAAGTAGTCGTATTGCTTGTCAGACACTCTGTTTTAATAGGTTTGTGCTGTTTCCTGTTAAATGTTTTCTGAAGTGCGTTTGCTATACCAAGTGCTACTTCCATTTGAGTATCATTACTTTGGACTTCATATGCTGTTGTCTCAAGAGTTTGATTTCCCTGACCTTGTCTTGTGTCTTCATAAAATTCAACTCTTGGAGTAACTAATGTTCCTCCTGTAAAGCCGGTTAAACTATTTCCTGATCCATCATATCCCATGTATGTGATCTGATTCTGGTTTGAGGAGTAAGATACTCCTGTATAACCAAGCAAGTTATCTTTCTTTAGTTTTGGAGTTCTGTAAATTTGATCTCCATTTCTAAAGGCAATAATAACTCCATCATTGGCTGCTAAATCATCTGAACCAATGTTGTTCTCGGTAAGTACATTGTTCATAGCATTTACAACAACCATCTCTCCGTCATTAAGATTGTCAACTTCTTTTAACCTATCTCCATGACTAAGAGCTGTGGCTCCTGTATAATTACTAACATACATATACCTTACATTGTCTTGTCTCATAACTGTAAAAATTTAATTCAACATCTATTTCTCTTCTTCTTTATATTTCCGACCAGCTAAACTAACCACTCGGTTTACTATATTCTCATGTGTGCTTTCATCTAATTCACAATCTTGACTGTCAGTTGGATGAAGAACTATATTCTGAGGTCTTCTTATATATCTAACTGTATATTCACTAATTTCATCATCTTCTCTATGTATCAACTCATGTTTTTTTGCGCCAGTAGCACCTGTGAATCCAAAATCTAATCTCCAGACCAAATCTTCATTCGGATATAGAAAAGGATTCTCTATATTCTCTAAATATTCATCATGAGTTTTTGGTGTTACTTTTGTTATTTCACCGTTAACTAAACATTTTTCTTCTATTCCATATAGATAATTTCCGGGTAAAGTAACAAACACTCCATTTTTATGTAATTCTTCTGATGTATCATCAAAATCTGTTGTTGTAAATGAAGTTATAAGATTTCCTATTTCTCTTCTTATCTTTTCAGTAGACTCAAATTTTGTTTGTGTGCTCCCCACAACTCTACTATAGATATCTTTTAACTCAATATCCTGAGAATAATTTAAATAACTCTCAATTTCGTGAGTAGTAATACGCATAGGCGTTATATTGTCTAATTGCCCTATACGTTTTTCTATTTCGAATTGCATTTCTAAAGCATTCATTCTTCTTGCTCTTTTTGAATTTCTTCTTTTTGTCTGCTAAGATACAGCCTTACTGCATAATCAGCTATATCATAATGCCAATGTAGTGGCAATTCACATTCATTACCTGTTTGTAAATCCAATTCTCTTGGCTGTTTCAAATACATAAGATTAAAACTATTAATAGTCGTATATGCATCATGAATTATATATATTGCCTGATCTACTAAATATACAAGTGGATTTAATATTATAGGCCAATTCCCAACACCACTTATAGTCTTTATCAGTGAATCTAATCCTATAATTCTATTTTCAGCCCACTCACCTGTTACTTTTTGTAGTTTCTCTCTATCCATATTAACTGATGATCTTACATAATAAAGGTAATCATCAGGTAAAGTATCAATTTTTTTTGCGTGATCTCCATATCCGGATTCTGCATCTGTTGGAGTAAGATCAGTATCTACTTTTATAAGCTCCGAAATTTCATCATAACTTTTATTAAGTGCATAAACTATTTCATAAGGACTCTGATATGACAAAAATTTCTCCTTCAAGTATTGATTCTGGGCTTTATTTAAATACCCTTCAATATCATAAGGATTCAATCTATCAGCCGTAGAGTATATTTTATATACACTTTCAGCTAATCTGTTGAATTCTATCATTAATTGTGTAGTAGTCATAACGATGTCTGTTGTTCTTCATTTGATTGAATATTATATCTCTGTTCAGATAGAGAACTTGGAGCTATTGATTTTCTAACCGCAATCTGTATCATATCATCATGCATATTATCCGGTAAATCAATTTCATCTGTTGAGCCCAACTCTGCTATTGGTTGAGGTCTCCTGATATAAGTAAGCTTTAGTGATGTAACATCCAAGGTAAAAGAATCAACTTTTAAATAAAGTTTATCATCAGCAATCAAAACCCTAGGTTCTATAAAATGATTTCTTTTCCCGTATTCTTCAAAATTATCAACCCAATCATGCCTTATAAAAATATTTTTAAAATTTAATCCTGTACCTTCCGGATAATCACTTCTGTCAACTTTACTTTTTGATCTTATATAAAACAAAAGACCTGTACTTCCGGTTGGAAGTTGACATTCATACTCATAAACTGTAGATGCCGTTGGTGTCAAAGAAC
>NZ_JAHENT010000140.1 GCF_018609725.1 Methanohalobium sp.
TAACCAAAACTTTACACAGATTCCATTTCATAGACTTCTTGAACAACTAAAATACAAAGCCGAAGATGTTGGATTGAAAGTGATTGAGCAAGAAGAATCCTATACATCGAAGTGTTCTTTCCTCGATGGTGAACCAGTTGAAAGAAGAACTCCTTATCTTGGTAAAAGAATTAAAAGAGGTTTGTTCCGGTCATCAAACGGTACAATAATTAATGCTGATGTAAATGGTGCATATAATATTATGAAAAAAGCAATCCCTGATTTAGATGGGATAGAGGGTGTAGCGTTACACCCGGTGAGTATATCTCACGAATGTAATTGATAATAAAATTAGTTATCTAATGTTACTAAGTTTATCAATTACAATGACGTTCAACATTTGTTGATACTGAATCTCATGTTCCTGATCCTTCACTGGATGGTACTGATTAGATTGTCTAACAACATTTATCAAGATAATCAATTATATGTTTTCCATATCTCTCAAAATCATCCAGCCGTTCTTCCAATAAATTTTCCAGGAGAGATGTATCTATTTCCTCATATACATGTACCAAAATATTTCTCAAACCTGCTGCTGTAGAGAAATCTTCTGCAAAATCTTCAGGAATAATACCATTCTTCCCAAGAATTAAGATAACACTTCGGTAATCTTCAGGCCTTTCGAATCCTTCTTTTGAAATGATAATCTCACCGATATCAATTGCACACTCAATAGCGATTTGGAAGTTTCTCTCAACTGCACTGCGCATCTCATAATTATTCTGTAGGTCCATCGTTTCAGTATCGATGGATTTTAGATAATTGACACACCGCTGCATGAAATTTAATTTTCTCAAAATCTTGTTCTCAACAGCCATTCAGGCAAACCCCTTCAGTTTGAACTTTTCTCTGAAAACTTTATCCATCAGCTGTTCATGATATTGCCGGTCGAGATATTTTGACATGATAGATTGCTCAACATCGATTTTAAAATCAGTGTTTTTGATAAAAACCGGCACATTCGGCTTGATAATTTCGAAACTAATTACAGGTGACGCGTCATTGATGATAACTAGATCTACATCATTGGTATGCAAAACCGTGCATAATTTAGAGATAAGTTCCAGTTTCCTGTAGTTTCGCTGTTTCTTTGTGAGTTCTGTTGATAGATAAACTCCGATATCGATATCGCTTATCTTCCCCCTCGTACTGGTAGCAGCAGAGCCAAACAGGTAGGCAAGTTCTACATCAGATTGATGTTTGAAAAAATCGTGTAGTTTAGTAACAATTTCTTCCGTTGATGGGGTGTTTTTTCCTTCCATTTCTATCATTAATTTTTGTATCTCACCTTTTTAACTTTTTGTATTACCTCTTGCTTCCGTCATTTTTTTCAGGGATTCTCTCATGTATTTTTTTCTGTAAAAATATCATCAAGATAGGACGATTCGATTCGACCCATCAAGCAAAATCTGTCATGTATGCGGATATTACAATCAGGATTTGGAACTTAAAAACAGAGGATGGGTGTGTCCTGACTGTAAAACTGAACATGATAGAGACATCAACGCATCAGTAAACATTAAAAAGTTTGGTTTAGATAGATAAAACTTAATTTCACCTTTGGGATGAGAGGTAGAGCCTGTGGACTTATTCCCATAAGGGAAAAGGATGAAACAGGAAGCACTTTAAATCAAAGATTTAAAGTTATCCTTAAATTTTTAATTTAAGGAGTCATTTGGTCTTTAGCCAAGTGGTAGTTCACTGTTTACCTTGAAGCGAGTTTGGAACTGAAATACTGTTTTTCAAAATAGTATCTCATCAAGTTTGTTCTTTAACATTTACTATAGATTTTAAAGATGTTTACCGGATTTATATATAATGATAGCTGGTTTTTTCTATTTTATACAGTTTAGAATTTTCTGTGTGACATGAAACATTGAAAATTCAAAGTTTAAAGTTCATATTGTTTTTCTAAATTCTGTCATAGTATTTACTAGAAATTATTCAAAAACTGGACCAGCTGTTTGTTATTTGCAAAATTAAAGTTCTGCAGTAGTCTCTGATTCGTTTAAAAACTCTGAAAACCTGTTGACCAATTCGCTCAATATCGATTAATCTTATAAATGTTCTCATCAATCTTATTTATAGGACTCCTAAAAATACCTTTAAAATTGAACCAGCTTAAACCAATAATACCGGTTCATACAGGGTTATTATAAGTCTATTGAAATCAAAAACGGAGATGTTAACATCGATAACGATAATGATAACGATAACAAACATTCAATTAATCTTGACTGTATAAAAAGAGTTAATAGTAGAGGTGAATTCCTGGTAGCACCGGGAGACATTATGAAGAGATTGTGTCCTAAAACTTATTCTCGATTACATGGCGGCTGGTTCAAGAGAGTGGACAACCTGAATCAGGAATATACGAATGGATACTCGATTCTAGGTGATTTTTACAGCGACAGAAGGCGCCAGTGGATGGCACCTGGACTATATAACGACTGTTCCAAAAACGGCGATAACAAGCAAAAAATTATCTATCACACACTTATAAAATTGAATTTCGACGGTACAGTCGAGCTGCTGGAACAGACCCGCAACAACCCGAGCTGGGCTACCGATTTATGGGACCCGATAGAAAATTATTTACCAGAATTCAAACCCTGTCAAGAAATTCTCCAGGAAGAAAAAACGTATCTTGAATGCCGCTTAGAGGAAATAAACCACAGGTTGGAGGACCTGGATATGGGTCAATAACTTATATCAAACCATATTCTCTCTTTAAATCATCATGAGTGTACAGCCTTCCCTTTTTGATGTCCTCTAATGCTTCATCAATACCCTGGATTGCTTCATCGCTTAATTCATCTTCATCTTCAGTCATTTTTATTAATTTTTTAATAATGGAATTATAAGATTCCTCTGGATACTCACGTAAACTGTTTAATTTTTCTTTAGTTAGGGGTCTATGCTGATTGTAGTACTCGTTTCTATCATACCTCTTCTTTTATACCTGAAAACATAATCGGTAAACATATAAAAGAAGTAAGGATAATCCTGAAGTATAATGGGCAGTGGTTTGAGATAGAATACGTCTATAGAGATGACGGTGAAAAGTCGATGTAGACTACAATAAACATCTATCTATAGATTTGGGAGTTAACAATTTTGCAACCTGTGTAGATACCAATGGGACTGCTTTCATCATAGAAAGGGGTTTAAAGTCTTATAACCGTTGGTGGAACAAAGTCAAAAGTAGGTTGCAGTCTGTATATGATAAACAGGGTATAAAAACAGGTCAGAAACTGAAATGGTTGTTCGAGAAAAGGAAGAACAAACTCAACGATTTCATGAATCAGAGTGTTAATCATATCATTAAACACTGTATGGAATACAAAATAAGCAATATCATAACCGGAGAACTGAAAGACATAAAACAGAAATCCAATATGGGTAAAAAGAACAACCAGACCTTTCAAACTATACCTTTTGGCAAATTCAAGCAAAAAATTCGGTCTAAATGTGATTACTACGGTATCAATTGCATAGAGGTTGATGAGGCATATACCAGTAAAACTGATGCACTTGCATTAGAACCCATTATAAAACACCAAAAATACATGGGCAAAAGAGTCAAGAGGGGATTGTCCCAGTCTTCTACTGGTAAATTGCTCAATGCCAATGTTAATGGAGCATTGAATATCCTAAGAAAAGTAGTCGGTGATTCTCTTACAGGGATAACCGATAGTGGGTGTGTGAACCATCCGAGAAGGACTTTGTAAATTGAAAATTTACAAATATCTTTAAATCTTTGATTTAAAGAGTAAGATTCTTTGGAGTAAACTCTTTCTGAAGCCGCTTGGTTTTTAGCCAA
>NZ_JAHENT010000141.1 GCF_018609725.1 Methanohalobium sp.
GAGAGTGAATTAAATCAAATGAAACAGCATTATGGGATGTGTTCAGTCAACCTTTTGGACAGGCTTGGATTTTTAGGTCCAGATGTACTTGCAGCACATTGTGTCTGGTTGTCGGATGATGACATAGAAATACTTCGAGGACGGGGAGTCCATGTATCCCATAATCCAGTAAGCAACATGAAACTTGCATCTGGGGTAGCGCCTGTACCCAAGATGTTGGATAGGGGTGTAAATGTCTCACTGGGAACAGACGGCTGTGCATCAAATAATAATCTGGATATGTTTGAAGAGATGAAAACGGCGGCACTTCTTCATAAGGTAGAGAGCCTTGACCCGACAGTACTACCGGCACGGCAGGTGCTTGAGATGGCAACAACCAGCGGAGCGAGAGCACTTGGGGTAAAAAGCGGAGTCCTGAGAGAAGGGTGTAATGCAGATGTAATCATAGTAGATATGAACAAACCTCACCTCACACCATTGTATGATATACATTCACACCTTGTATATTCTGCATCAGGTAGTGATGTCAGTACGACCATAGTTGACGGTCGGATACTTATGCAGGATTATGAAGTATTTTGTATGGATGAGCAAGATGTACTGGACAGAGCCAGAACTGCTGCAACCGGTCTTTTAGAGCGAGCTAAATTCTGATATAGAAAGGAGTTTTAAAAATGGTGGATGATACATTACTCGAGTCCGGTAACCAGAAGATAGAGTGGGCAAGGAACCACATGCCTGTACTGTCGATAATAAGGGATGATTTCGCGTTTGAAAAACCACTTAAAGGTTGCAAAATAGCCATGGCACTGCATGTGGAAGCCAAAACCGCCGTCCTTGTGGAGACACTTGCAGCAGGGGGTGCTGAAATCGCTATAACCGGTTGTAATCCCTTAAGTACACAGGACGATGTTGCTGCAGCATTGGATACAAGAAACAATGTTTCATGTTTTGCAAAGTATAATGCATCTAGAAATGAGTATTATGAATCCATTAATAAAGTGCTGGATATTAATCCGGATATAACCGTAGATGATGGTGGAGACCTTATTTTTACACTTCATAAAACCCGTCAGGAATTACTCTCTGGTATTAAAGGAGGTACAGAAGAAACCACTACCGGTGTTTATAGACTCGATTCCATGAGTAAAGACAATGCTTTAAAAATGCCGGTGATAGCTGTAAACAACGCATTTACCAAGTACCTTTTTGATAACCGGTATGGTACAGGTCAGTCAACATGGGATGCTATAAATAGAACCACCAATCTGTTGGTGGCGGGCAAAGATGTCGTTGTTGCCGGTTATGGATGGTGTGGGCGTGGCTGTTCCATGCGTGCAAAGGGTCTTGGTGCCAATGTAATAGTAACCGAAGTCAATCCTGTAAGGGCACTCGAGGCGCGTATGGATGGTTATCGTGTAATGACAATGGAGGATGCTGCAAAAATAGGTGAGATTTTTATAACAACTACAGGTAATGTTTCAGTACTTACCAGAGACCACTTTAAATTAATGAAAGACGAAGCAATCCTTGTCAATTCCGGTCATTTTAATGTGGAAATCAATATTGAAGATCTTGAATCCGTGTCAAAAACAGTGCGTATAGTACGTGAAAACATCAAGGAGTACCATCTTGGTGACCGCAGAATATATTTACTTGCGGATGGCCGTCTTGTAAATCTTGCAGCAGGAGATGGTCATCCTGCAGAAGTAATGGACATGAGTTTTTCAAATCAGGCGCTTTGCGTTCGCCATCTTGTAGATAATGACTTTGATACCGATGTGCACGCAGTACCACCGGAAATAGATACCTATATCGCCGAACTGAAGTTAAAGGCACTTGGGATTGAAATCGATGAATTAACTACAGAGCAGGAAAAATATATGCGTGAGTGGGAACACGGTACATAATCTAATTAAACCACTAAATCCCAATTCTTTTATATCCAGTATAACTACTTGACAAAGTTATGAAATACGATGTAGTTGTTGTAGGAGCAGGTCCTGCAGGTTCAATAGCATCTCGTTACGCTGCGCTCAATGGTGCAAGTGTATTGCTAATTGAAGAACATCAATCCATTGGTTCTCCTGTAGGATGTACTGGACTACTCAGCACCAGAGCAGTTTCTGAATGTGACCTTGAACCTTCAGATGATTTTGTATTAAATAATGTGAAAGGTGCATTTATATACTCAACTGATGGAACATCCCTGCAAATTGATGGCGGACATACTAAAGCGTACGTGGTTTCCAGAAAGATATTCGATAGAAAACTTGCACAAACGGCAGTGGAATCAGGTGTAGATATACTTTTAAGGACAAAAGCTGTAGGAATCGAAAACAGTTCAAGTATCCAGAAACTTCATGTTTTAAAAGAAGGTGTAGAACAAACAATTAAAGCACATGTTGTAATTGGTGCGGACGGGATTCGCAGTAATATTTCTAGGATGGTAGGTCTTGGAAATGTAAAAAAATTTATTTCTGGTATACAGGTTGATGGAGTATATGAATCCAGAAACAGTGAATTTGTAGAACTTTTTCCTGGTTCATACGCACCGGGTTTTTTTGCATGGACAGTACCCCTTTCAGAAAATGTGTCCAGGATAGGACTTGGGACAACTGAACCAGATGCCGTTCAATATCTGAACCGTTTAATAAAATCAAATCCAGAAATATCCGAAAGATACCAGGGTAGTATTATGGATTTTGTTGTAGGTGCTATACCTCTGGGTACACTGGATAAAACCTTTACAGATGGTGTTATCGTTGTAGGCGATGCAGCAGGACAGGTTAAACCTACCTCAGGTGGTGGGATATATCCCGGAGCAGTTTGTGCAAAAATTGCTGGCGAAGTTGCAGCAAAATCAGCTTTAAAAGCAGACCCATCAAAAAACAGTCTGGTAGAATATGAAAAACGATGGAAGTCAAATATAGAAAAAGAACTTGATACAGGTATGAAAATCCATGAGTTTATTACAAACCTGAAGGATGAACAACTCAATGACCTTCTACATTCTATGAACAATCCCAAAATACTGGACACAATAACAAAATACGGAGATATGGACCACCCATCGATATTGGTTAAAAAGATGATGCACCCATCCAATTCGAAACCTGTTCTGAAAATATGCTGGTCACTTGCAAAAACTGTTATTTAATTAATATATACTCACTCCTTTAACTGTACTCAGTTTCAAAATTTCATCAACAAGGTATCCCGGGACTTTTGAATCTGTTATAATGGTAAGTTTTGGCTCATCCTTAAAATAAGGGTCATCTGAAACTGCTTGCCTTATACTTATACCATGGCTTGCAATCACAGTAGCAACTTCAGCAAGTATACCGGTACTTGCAGCGTCCTCGGGTGTGATTATGATCACACCCAGTTCCAGAGAAGGAGCAACGTCCCTTAAAAATGGTATAGATGTAATATTTTGAAAAATCTCTTTAAGCATTTCGTCTTTTAATATTGTATCAGTTGTAGCATCGATTACCCGTCTGTCAACATTGGCTTCTCTTGCAAGCTGGGTATGAGGTATCTCTATTTTTCCGGATTTGACCTTTTTCTCATTATCTACTTGGAATCCCCTTTCAAAAAGAATTCTTAAAACTTTTTCTTGTGCAGGATGATTTTTGAATTTTTCAATTATGGGTCTCCACATGGAATCACATCTATTATGGGTTATTTGTTGCCTATAAACATTGTTATAAATTAAAATATTGTCGTGTTGCAGATGTTTTATATATTTTAAAATTAGTTTAAAAGTGATTTGCAACAATCTTTTATTAATGAATTGGTTATATAACATAGTATTAGTTTAATTATAAACCACAGGTTTAATGAGATTGACCTTAAAACAGAGATTACATATCGTAGTGTTCATATAATAGCAAAACCGATAATAACACCTACATAAATAAATGTCATTAAAATTAATTAAAGATGACAATAATTGCTCATAACATCCCGAGGAGGAATTCAGTGAAAGTCTACAGTGATTATTATGACCTGCCCAAAATAAAGCTTCCACATAATCAGGAAGTTTTTATTAGTGACAGTACCATCCGTGATGGTTCTCAGATGCCCGGAATTGTAATGAAACCGAGCCATAAACTACAGATTTATGAGTACCTTCATGAAATTGGAATTGAAAAGCTGGAAACTTTTGTTTTCAATGAAAGAGACCGTAAAGCTGTATATGAAATGTTTGACAGGGGATATGAAAAACCCGAAATTACAGGGTGGGCAAGGTCATCAGAAAAAGATATAGATATGGTTCTGGATGTTGATGGTATTGAAGAAACCGGTTTGTTGATGTCTGTTTCAGATTCTCACATATTTGATAAAATGGGATTGCCCAGCAGAGAAGCTGCACAAGAAAAATATCTTAATGCAATCCAGTATGCAGTTGATCATGGATTACGTACAAGAATTCATATTGAAGATATGACGCGTGCTGATAATTATAATTTTGTCTACCCCATGATAGAAAAGATTCTGGAAATAGACCCTGAAACTACTGTAAGAGTATGTGATACATTAGGTTATGGAGTACCGTTTCCTGATGTGGATGAGCCATACGGACTACCTTCTATGATAAATCATCTGAAAAATGAACTGGGCGCGGTTAATATAGAAACACATATACATGATGATTTTGGGCTTTCACTTGCCAATTCTCTGGCAGGATACTGGTATGGAGCTAACTGGTCCAGTCTTACATTTTTGGGTGTAGGAGAACGTGCAGGTAATGCTGAAATGGAAAAATTGCTTTTATTCCTATCCCAACGTGTAGAAGGTTTTGAAAAATACAATCTTGAACCTATAGCAGATATCGCCAATTTCATAGAAAAAGAGCTGGGTATAAGAATCCCCAAGAACAAAGCGGTTGTTGGTAAAAATATATTTGCTCATGAATCAGGTATCCATTCTTCAGGTGTAATCAAAAACCCGTTTACCTATGAGCCTTTTAAACCAGAAACTGTAGGCAGGGAGAGAGAAATTCTTGTAGGTGAATCGTCAGGTATCGGTGTTCTCAGGCACAAGGTACAGGAAGTTTTGAACGAACTGATGGATGTTAATACTGAGATTGATAAAAATGACCCACGTTTGAAAAAGATTCAATATGAAATCCAGTCACTTTATGATAATGAACAGAGGCAGTCGTGTATTTCAGATGAGGAAATACGGTCTTATGTCCAGAAGTATTTTCTGTACGAACCACTGGTGAAAAATAAACCCTCTAAAAAAGAATATTATAAGGAAAACGATGAACATAGCGGTTATTAAACAAAAAGGGTATAAGTATAGTCTGGCTTATACCCACTAATATTTGATTTTAAAGTTTTTCCAGTTCTTTTTCTGTAAATTCAGCAATTCTGTTTGCCATTTCACTGAGTTTGGCACTGCCTCCAAGGTCGTAGGTTATGTATTTTCCTTCTTCAATTACATTTTCGACAGCATTGAATATTGACTGAGCCTGTTTTTTCTCGTCGAGATAATCAAGCATCCATGCTCCTGCAAGTATGGTTGCTACAGGATCGACTTTATCCTGTCCCTTGTATTTTGGAGATGACCCATGAGCAGGTTCAAACATGGCGAAATTATCTCCGATATTGGCAGAATAAATAAGACCTATACTCCCTATAAGAGCTGAACATTCTTCACTTATTACATCCATAAACAGGTTGGTAGAAAGCAGTATCTTGTTGTTGAAGTTCTGGGGGTTTTTAATCAACTGCTGGGCGATGTTGTCGATGTGATATTCCCATATATCAATGTCTGGATAATTTTCACCTACTTTATGGACTTCCTCTAAGAATACACCATCTGTTTGTTTCAGGATGTTACTTTTATGAATGGCTACGACTGTATCGTAATTACGTCTTTTTGCTTCTTCAAAAGAGTATTCTGCAATTTTTCTGCATGCAGTCCTTGTGACTTTTCTTAGTGCGATGTGTGCATCTTCGGTAATTCTTGATTCTTCACCAAAATAAAGCCCTTCGGTAGCTTCTCTTACGCAGACAAAATCCACATCTCCAAGTGGTGCGCTGGTGTTTGGGAATGTCTTGGTCGGGCGTACATTTGCATAGAGGTTGTATCTCTGTCTGATGGACACAGCCACACTTTTTGGAGTGCCTATGCCTCCGGGTGTAGTAGTGGGTCCTTTAAAGCAGGCATCAGCGTTTTCAAGAACATCCCATGTTTCATCAGGAATCAGTGTGTTGCCACCGTTTTCTTCCCACCATCTTGCTCCTGCTTCACAGGGTACAAATTCTACATTGGTTTTTGCTGCGTTTACTACTTTCATCATCGCTTCTACAAGTTCAGGACCTACTCCATCACCTTTTATTACTGCTGCTTTTTTACTCATTTTTAATCACCGAGTCCTCTTAATATGTATTTTAGTATAAAATCCCGCTCTATTTAACCATTGATATTTGAAAACGTTACTTAAATTTATCATGGATTTATGGTTCATTTATTTATAGTGTTGAAAAATTTTAGTAAATTAATGTCAAATATAAAGTAAGTATTCTAGGATTTATAAGATGGAATACAATGTATTAATATTAATTATTTTGTTGATTGCTGTGATGATTTGGTACAGGTGGAAATATAATAGTTAATAAGAACTAATTGTAATCTGTTTATGAGATTTTTAATGTTTAAACAAGTATTAGGGTTAATTTATTTACTAATTCTTACAGTTTTAAATTATCGATATATTCTCACAATTTTCCATCCAAATATTTTATTTCAGATAAACCCATTCTTGGATAAAAAGATGTGATGAACATGTCTGTAAAATCCAGTTTTCCAATAACCGATAATCACATGCATATCGACCCGAGAGGACGGGGATTGTCCGCAGTAAAGGATTTTAAAAATGCAGGTGGAACTCATATTTTCCTTGTTACAAAACCGAGCTGGACACTCGGTGTCAAGGTTTCAAAGCCTCAGGATTATACTGCTGTTTTTGATGAAACCATTGATATTACACGACAAACAGAAGATATAGGTGTCAAATCGTTTCCAGTTCTGGGTGTTCATCCCGCAGAAATCAACAATCTTACCGATAACCTCGGTATAAAACTGGAAGATGCAGTAGAAGTTATGAAAGGTGGACTTGACCTTGCGGCTCAGTATGTCAGAGATGGATATGCTGTAGGAATAAAGACGGGTAGACCGCATTATCCTGTATCAGATGAAGTATGGAGGGCATCCAACGATGTCATGGAACATGGTTTTTCACTGGGTGCAGAAATTGACTGTGCAGTACAGCTTCACACCGAAAGCGCCGGAGAACCTGAACTTAATGACATTACAAAAAGAGCAAAACGCAGTGGTATCAACCTGCACCGTGTTGTTAAACATTATTCTCCACCAATGGTAAATGTATGTGAAAATCTGGGAATTTTTCCCGGAGTTCTTTCAGGTAAAGAAGCGATTGAAACTGCATTCAAAGAGGGTAGCAGGTTCATGATGGAGACCGATTATATCGATGACCCACAGCGACCCGGTGCAGTCATGGGTCCAAAAACAGTTCCCAAACGTACCTTGAAAATGGCAGAAATATATGATGAAGATGTATTCTGGAAAGTTCATAAAGAAAATCCTGAAAAGGTTTATGATGTTGAAATTAAAATTTAACCCGAAACCTTTAATTTATCAATCCACATTAAAACTTTAACTCCATGCAAACTAATCCAAAAACCCAGTTACCTGTTACCGTGCATGAAGAGGACAATGGTTACCTTGTAAAATGCCCTTTTTTTAAAGAATGTGAAGTAAGAGCAGAAACTCTTGATAAAGCACTGGAAAATATCAGGGATGCAATAAAGACATGCATCAGAGATGGTAATGATTACAGGATACAAAAATTCTGTACAATTAAAAAGTGCCACTTTCATACAGTAACAATAGATGAAATCTTAGATGTTTGACCGACTGGTCTTACACAATTTTGAAAAACCAAATTAAAAAATAACGGATTATAATCATGTCATTAAACAGTATTATTATCAGGGGAGCAAAAGAACACAACCTGAGCAACATTGATGTCACACTTCCAAGAGACAAATTCATTGTTATAACAGGTCTGAGCGGTTCTGGCAAATCGTCTCTTGCATTTGATACTATATATGCGGAAGGACAGAGGCGTTATGTTGAATCACTGTCAGCTTACGCCCGTCAGTTCCTTGGATTGATGGAAAAACCAGATGTAGAATATATTGAGGGGCTCTCTCCTGCCATTTCAATTGAACAAAATACCACAAACAAAAACCCGCGGTCAACGGTAGGTACTGTTACAGAAATATATGACTATTTTCGGCTGTTGTTTGCCAGAATCGGTAAAAGACAGTGTCCTTATTGCGGTAGAAGAATCGAGCCACAGAGTATAGACCAGATAGTGGACAACATAATGAATCTCCCTCATAAAAGCAAGATATACATTTTAAGCCCCATCATTAGAGAACGAAAGGGTGAATACAAAAAATTGTTCACTGATTTGCAGTCAGAGGGATATTCCAGAGTAAGAGTTGATGGGGATGTTGTATCACTGGATGAAACCGATGAACTGGAGCTTGGGCGTTACCAGAAACACAATATCGAAATAGTGGTTGACAGACTGGTTATAAAAGAGGGAATTGAAGACCGTCTTTCTGAAGCTGTAGAAACAGCGATTGAGAAAAGTGGCGGCACAGTGATGGTAAATGTTGTAGATGTTGAAGAGCAGATATTTAGTGAAAAACTTGCCTGTTCTGATTGTGGAATCGGGTTTGAAGAACTGGAGCCACCAGCGTTTTCATTTAATAGCCCACAAGGAGCGTGCCCCGAATGTCACGGACTGGGTACAACAATGGAATTCGACCCTGAACTTATAGTTCCAAATCCGAATCTCACTATGCATCAGGGAGCAGTTGAACCCTGGAGCAAAAAAGACGGATATCATATGCAGTCTCTTGAGTCACTTGCAGACCATTATGGATTTTCTATGGATGTGCCATACAAAGACTTGGATTCCAATATCAAAAACATAATCATGTATGGTACAAATGAAAAAATACCTCTTGAGCATGTCGGAAAACGTGGAGGTGTATGGAAACGGAGAGGACGTTTTCGTGGAGTTGTTTCTTATCTGTCCCGTGTTTATAATAAAACAGAATCTGAAAACACAAAGGATAAACTGAACAAGTATATAAGCAATAAACCATGTCCTGAATGTAATGGTAAACGTTTAAAGCCGGAAGTTCTTGCAGTAACCATTGATGATAACAATATAATAGATATAACCGAAAAATCGGTTGAGAATTCTCACCACTTTTTTGAAAAACTTGAAACAAAACTGGATTCGCGTGAATATGCAATAGCCCGCATGATATTAAAAGAAATAACATCCAGACTGGGTTTCCTCATGGATGTAGGGCTGGATTATCTGACACTTAGCAGATCTGCATCCACCCTTTCAGGGGGAGAAGCCCAGAGGATAAGGCTTGCCACCCAAATTGGCTCAAGTCTTATGGGTGTGCTCTATATCCTTGATGAACCAAGTATAGGTCTGCATCAAAGGGACAATATACGCCTTATAAATACACTCAAACACCTCAGAGACCTTGGAAATACGGTTCTGGTTGTAGAACATGATGAAGAAACAATTCTAAATTCTGACCATGTTGTTGACATGGGCCCCGGTGCGGGGATACATGGTGGTAATGTAATATCTGAAGGTACACCTGAAGAAATCAGAGAAGATGAAACCTCACTTACAGGACAGTACTTGAGCAAAAAGAAGGATATAGAAGTACCAGAAAACAGACGAGAATCCAAGTCCAGCTTATCACTTGTTGGAGCAGGAGAAAACAATCTAAAAAATGTAGATGTAGATATACCACTGGGGGTCATGTTGTGTGTGACCGGTGTATCGGGCTCAGGAAAAAGCACACTTATAAACGATACTCTTCATAAGGTGCTTGCCCAGAAACTCCATCGTGCAAAAGAAAAACCTGGTACATATAAAGATATAAGTGGTCTGGAAAATGTAGATAAAGTTATAACCATCGATCAGTCGCCCATTGGACGCACTCCAAGGTCTAATCCTGCAACATATACCAATGTATTCACACCAATAAGAGAATTGTTTGCACAAACACCACTTGCCCGTGCAAGAGGTTATAAACCGGGAAGGTTTAGTTTTAATATTCGCGGTGGAAGATGTGAAACCTGTTCAGGTGACGGTATAATAACCATTGAAATGCATTTCCTGCCTGATGTCCATGTACAATGTGAGGTATGTAATGGTAAACGATACAACAGAGAAACACTGGATGTATTATACAAGGGTAAAACAATATCAGATGTCCTTGAAATGACCGTTGAAGAGGCACTGGAATTTTTTGAAAATATACCCAAGATTAAAAAACGATTGCAGACCCTGTATGATGTAGGTCTTGGTTATATCAAACTTGGTCAGTCATCAACTACACTATCAGGTGGAGAAGCCCAAAGGGTAAAACTTGCATCTGAACTTAGCAGACGTTCAACAGGGAATACCTTATATATTCTTGATGAACCTACTACTGGTCTGCATTTTGAGGATGTAAAAAGATTGCTTTCAGTCCTCCAGAGACTGGTAGATGCAGGAAACACGGTTATTGTAATCGAACATAACTTGGATGTAATCAAAACAGCAGACTGGTTAATAGATCTTGGTCCTGAAGGCGGTGAACATGGAGGTAGAGTAATTGCAGAGGGGACACCTGAAACGGTGGCAAAAACCCAGGGGTCATATACAGGTGAATTTTTAAACCGTATGCTTGAATAATGTACTCCTTTATAAAAATGAAAATCTTTTTATGTGTTTTTAACACAAATATATTATTACAGTGTTATAGGGGAGTTATAAATGACAACAAGAATGACCACCTTCTGAACGCATGGCTACTGTTATGTCCGGGCAAAAACTTGACCGTGTACCTGTAGTTCCTTTTATTCTCGGGTATGCGGCAAATATGACAGGAATCTCACTCGGAGATTTCTATGCAGACGGAAACAAGTGTTTTGATGCACAGCATCCATGCGTCTTCATGGTTATGAACAGACACCAATGTATGGGTATGCTTCATGTGGAGCATGGGAATTAGGTGGTAAGATTGATTTTCCATATCGAAAGGGTCAGGGAGCACCTTATGTTGAGGAACATCCAGTAAACACGGTCGAAGATGTTGAAAATCTAAAAGTGCCTAATTTTAGAAATGAATTACCTGGCGCTTATAAAGAAGCTGATAAAGTTGCTTCCAAATGTGCAGAACGCGGAATGCCTGTTACATTACAGATAGGTAGTGTATTTACTGCTGCATCGGTGGTTGCTGAAACATCTAAATTTTTAATTGGATAGTGACCAAACCCGATGTCGTGCACCAGATTCTTGATAAGTTAAGTGATATGTTTATCAATGCTATTGATTATTTTGCAGATAAATATGGTCCAAAAAACCTACTACCATTCGACGGGGGTCCGTCTGAATCAAATACCATGATATCATCAAAGATGTTTGAAGAATTTGCTTACCCCTACGTGAAAAAAAATACATGACCATGTAAATGAACGGGGAATCCCAGCGGTTCTGATGCATCCATGTGCAGACCAGAACGCTAACATTCCCTATCATGTCAAAATGAGGGAAGAAAATGATTGGTCAGGTAAATATGTCTGGTTATTTGGACCAGAAACATCTATAAAAACACAAATAGATGCATTCGGTGATCATGATATAATCTGTGGCAACATAAATCCACCGCTATTTCAAAGCAGCACCTACGAAGAAATTCTGGAAATTTGCCGCGAAAACATCGAAGAGGGTATAAATGCTCCAAACGGCTATATATTGTCATCTGGTTGTGAATTTCCACCAAATGCTGCCCCGATTAAAGTAATGGCAATGGTTGATGCGGCAGAGATGTATGGAAAATATGTATGGAAAATATAGCTAAATTTGAGAAGAAGTTTGCTACCCAGCCTGTGGATAACCCCCTATTATACAGGCAGGGTAGCCAGAACTAATTTAAACCACATCTCCCCGATGGTTGAACCCCCACTCAACCATAAAATCCGCTCGTCTCTACTTTAAGCAGATGTAGAATTATTCCTCATCCTCTACGTCTGCTGTCAATCTCTTTATTATGAGGTATAGGTATATATAATAAATGATGCTGTTAATTTTTTTGCGTTAAATATTATAAAGGCGTTGAAATTTTTGGCAGCTTTAAACTTTTAAAGGTGTTGTTCTAATATTTATATACGTATGTATATATTTAGACAATCATTTTAAATACCTCTACGAACATATCTTTATGTGTATATAGATAATATATTCATGATTTAGTGGTTTAATTATGCAGAAAAAAATAAATGATGATGCTATGGAAAATGACTTGCGTTATCTTGATAACATAATCAAAAAACAGAAATCAAAAAGGAAAAAACCATCTTCTGATGTTGCAAGATGGAAAAGGCAAGTGCTGTTTAGAAAACAGCTTAAAGAACAGGGGATTATTAAATAAATTATCTTTCAGCCAAGCAGTATCAGTGTATACTGTGATGGGATGTCATTTTCCACGGGGAATTTTTGAAGTGGAGTTCCCAATTTTTCAAGAGTTTTATCCAGTCTCACTCCAAGTCCCATAAGACAGGGTCTGCGGATTGTAGGGTGATGACAGTTTCCTTCAAATCCTGAGCAGCTGACATTTGAGTAGTCGCTATTGGCGCACCATGTACACATTCCCGGAAACGTAGCAAGGGCGGTGTTATATCCGAGATACCATGCAAGTTTTTCGAGTTCAAGGCTTCCCGGCTGTATCCTTTCTTTCCTTTCTTTCATAACGGTTTTAAGGTTTTGCTGGTGTTGTTGTTTTGTATCCTCGTTGTCAGGAGGGGATACACTATATTTTACAAAGTTTTCACTAATTTCTCTTGGAAACCTATTTTCTGACTTCCAGTTCACAAGGAGTGCCCAGTCATATTCACCCAGTATTTTTCTGAACTCATCGACTGTAGGTATAAAAGGGGGACAGACATGACTGCCGTATCCGTTGCATCCGAATATACATTTCAAAGTGGTTCGGTTCTCAACAATAATATTTTCTGAAGGAATTAACCTGACACTGTTTGCTCCCTGTTCTTTTGCCTTTTCTTCCAAGAGTTTGTAATTTTTATCAGATATCATCTTAATATAAAACAGGTTTAATAGAATTTAGAGTTTATGCAACCCAAAAAATGATTGGGGAATGTTAATTTTGGATTATTCTTTTTTCAGTTTTTCTACAACAGCATCTACTTGTTCTACAGCAGTACCTATATACTTGTAAGGGTCTACAAGCTGTACAACTTCTTCGTCGTCAAGATATTGTGAAACTTCTGAATCTTCCAGCAGAACATCTTTTAAATGTCTGCCGCTTTCATGTGCCTCCATTGCGTTTCTTCGCACAATTTCGTGGGCGTTTTGTCTGCCAGCACCCTTTTTGGCAAGTTCTATCATTACTGCTTCTCCCATATTGAGACCTTTAAGTAGTTCAAGATTGTGATGGATATTTTCTGGATAAAATCTGAGGTTTTCAACAATACCAGTACCAAGTTTTAGTATATGGTCCGTAAGCACGCAGGATTCAGGAAATACAACCCTTTCAGATGATGAATTAGTTAGGTCTCTTTCATCCCAGAGAGTGTTGTTACTGAGTTCTGGTTCTATCATAGATCTTATGATACGGGCAAGTCCGCATATCTGTTCTGATTTTATGGGGTTTCGTTTATGCGGCATGGTTGACGAACCAACTTGTTTTTTACCAAAACTTTCCTCTACCTCTGCTATTTCACTCCTTTGAAGGGTACGTATTTCTATTCCGATTTTATCCAGAGTGGTAGCAACGTTAGCCATCCACATAACAAATTCTGCGTGTCTGTCTCTCTGGATAATCTGGTTTGAGACATCCACTGAACTTAGACCAAGATATTCCATTGCTTTTTTCTGTAATTCAATACCTTTTTTACCAAAAGCAGCCTGAGTACCGACGGCACCGGTCATCTGTCCTACAAGTATCCGGGGTTTCATCTGTATTAGACGCTCAAGATGGCGTGAAATTTCAGAAGCCCAGATTGCAAATCTCAACCCATAAGTTGTGGGAACTCCTATCTGTCCGTGGGTGCGACCTGCACAAACTTTATCTTTATTTTTTTCTGCCTGATTTACAAGAGCTTGCATCAAATTGTTAATTTTACTTTCAAGTATTTCCACTGCATCTTTTATCTGCAAACCTGTTGCGGTATCCAGCATGTCATTGGATGTTGCTCCAAAATGAACCCATTTACCGGAATCATCTGGGCATTGTTCTGAAATGCCAAGCACAACTGCCATCATATCATGATTAATTTCATCTTCGATTTCCTTAACACGTTCAAGTTTAACAGAATCAATGCTTTTTGCAATTTTATCTGCAGCATCTTGTGGTATGAGCCCTACATCAGCCTCGGCTCGGGCAAGTGCGACTTCTACATTCATGATTTTGTAGAGGCGGTTTTCTTCACTCCAAACGTATTTCATTTCTTCTGTTCCATAGCGGTATTCGATTGGATGGATTGCCATTCTGATATTCACCTATTATACTTTGTACTGAATAAATCTAACAATGGTGAAAGTTTATTTAAAATAAATAGGCTTTGAATTTGATTAAAAAAGAGTAATTAAACCTCTACAAAATAAAAAAAAATGAAGGAAGAAAAATTTCAGGAATTCCTTTTATTTGGATTCTTCCTGTTCTTCTGCAAGAACAAATTTTTTGCCGCAAAGGTCACAGTTTCCATCCTCTGTAACACTTGGCTGTCTTGGTGCATCGCCACCACAAACTCCGCATTTTACCATTTAACTCACCTCCCCCGAGTTATCTAATGTATCATTTCTAATATTGTCAGTTGAACATATATATTTAATTGTTATTTTTTATTCGTTGATTATTATTTAATTTATGTGGCTTTAATCATTTTTCTTTTTAAAAAATAACCAGCTGTTTTTATCCTTTCCGTATTTTGTTTTTATGAGCACATAATCACCTTCCAGTTTATCGCCTTTTAACCTGAATATGATTTCTTTATCCTCGGTTTTAACAGGTTCAAAAGTTCCTTTATCCCAAATTTCAACTGTCCCTGCACCGTACTGTCCTTCGGGGATTTCGCCTTCAAAATCTGCATATTCAAGCGGATGGTCTTCAGTCTGTATCGCAAGACGTTTTACGTCAGGGTTTTTCGATGGTTCTTTTGGAATCGCCCAGCTTTTTAAAACTCCGTTTATTTCAAGGCGAAGGTCATAGTGTAGTTTACTTGCATTATGTTTCTGGATTACATATACAGGATTTTCTGGTTCTGATTTTCTGCTACTTGGTGAAGGTTCGGGAGTTTTTTCAAAATCTCTTTTTTTGCTGTACTCCTCAATCATGTATAAAATAATGGTTGCTATAGTATAATAGATTTTTTAAAGTATTTAAAAAGCAGTTATGAGTTGGAGTAGGAAATTACACGGGCCTGCTGGGACTCGAACCCAGGATATAAGCTCCGGAGGCTTATGTGCTATCCGCTACACTACAGGCCCTTTAGAAGTATTATTAATATTACCAAGAAAGTTATAAATTTAATGCATTTGTATATGTTACCATATACTGAATTTATTAAAGTATATTCGGGATGTTAAATGTTTAAGGCTACTGTAACTCCAAGACCAGATGGTATGAAGGGGTTAGGACATAGAAACAATAATGTCCCTTTAGCAATCCAAAAGAATAAAAATTATTTTTATTGGTACAACATGATTTAATAGTTGTCAATTATAATATATGTATATTAAAATTTGTAATTAGAGGTACTCTGTAATGGATGATTTGAAAGGAGTTTTTAACGAGCATAAAATTGCTTATTTTTCCATGGAAATAGGTCTTTCCAACGATATACCCACCTACGCAGGCGGGCTCGGTGTACTGGCAGGAGATACTATAAAGTCAAGTGCGGATTTAAACCTTCCTATAATTGCCTTAACGCTTGTCAGCAAAAAGGGTTTCTTTAATCAGCATTTTGATGAAAACGGCTGGCAACTCGAGTCATATGAAGAGTGGGACCCTTCAAAATATGCTGAATTACTGGAACCTGAAATTAATTTAAAAATTGAAAATAGGAACGTGAAAGTTAAAGCATGGCTTTATAAGTATTACAGCTTTACAAAGGAAATGATACCTATACTATTCCTTGATACTGATTTTGAAGAGAATGAACCTGAAGACAGAGAAATAACACATTATCTTTACGGAGGTGATGAAAAGTACCGGTTAAAACAGGAGATTGTTCTTGGTATAGGTGGAGCCAGAATTATTGATGCACTGGAACTGGATATCAGGAAATACCACATGAATGAGGGTCATTCAAGTCTTCTCACTCTTGAGTTGCTGCATAATCATAATATGGATGATGAAAAAGTAAGGGATTTATGTGTTTTTACCACACATACACCGGTTAAAGCAGGTCATGATACATTCCCCTATACTCTTGTAGAGGAGCTGTTTGGAGATAATGAGGATATAGAACTGCTAAAAAAATACAGTGATTCTGATAAACTTGATATGACCCGTCTTGCTCTAAACTTATCTGATTATGTAAATGGAGTTGCCAAAAGGCACAGAGAAATATCAAAGCAGATGTTTCCAGGGTATGAAATAAATACAATAACAAATGGGGTTCATACATATAACTGGACATGTTCATATTTTAAACAACTTTATGATGAATTTGTACCTGGATGGGCAACTGAGCCTGAGTTACTGGTAAGAGCCAGTAATATGCCGTATGGTCTGATATGGGAAGCACACAATAAAGCCAAGAAGGACTTAATAGACTATGTCAATGAAAAAACGGGTAAAGATATGGATTATGAAACATTGACTATAGGTTTTTCCAGGCGTGCTGCTGAATATAAAAGACATTCATTTATATTTACAGACCTTGAAAGGCTTAAAAAGGCAAATTATAAAGGAAATATACAGTTCATTTTTGCGGGAAAAGCTCATCCAAAGGATGAAGCAGGTAAAAAAATTATACAGAATATATTTGGGTATATAAAAGAACTGGAAGGACAAATCAAAATAGCATATCTAGAAGATTATGACATGGAACTTGCATATAAAATGGTGTCAGGAGTGGACATATGGCTTAATACACCCATGAGACCTTATGAAGCTTCAGGTACAAGCGGAATGAAAGCGGCTCATAACGGTGTAATTAATTTCAGTGTGCTTGATGGATGGTGGATAGAAGGTTGGATAGAAGGTGTAACAGGCTGGAGTATAGGTCCAAAAAGTTATGAATACAGTTCAGAAGATAAAATTGCAAAACAGGAAATTGATGATTTTTACAATAAACTGGAATATGTCATAATACCGACCTATTATGAAAGAAGAAATGACTGGATAAAAATAATGAGCAATTCAATCAGCATGATTGCATACTATTTTAACACACATCGAATGATGCGAAGGTATGTAACAGAAGCATATCTATAATTTAAGTTATCTAGTGAATTATTTTTTGAGGGTAAATATGGCAGATATAATAATCAAAAACGGTTCTATCCTGACAATGGATTCTTATGAGTTAACACAGGGTGTAGTTGTAATAGAAAACGGTATCATAACAGAGGTAGCAGAATCCACTGAACAGGATGCAGACCAAATCATCGATGCAAAAGGCTCAGTTGTGATGCCGGGTTTTGTCAATACCCATACTCATACAGGTATGACATTGCTTAGAGGATATGCAGACGACTTTCCGCTTGATGAATGGCTCAAGAATTACATCTGGCCTGTTGAAGACCAGTTAACAGATGAAGATACATATATAGGAACAAAACTTGCATGTCTGGAAATGATAAAATCAGGCACAACCTCATTTGCTGATATGTTTATTCATATAGATAAAGTAGCCCAAGCAGTAAAGGATTCGGGTATGAGGGCTGCTCTTTCATATCGGATGATAGAAGCAGGAGATGAGGGAAAAGGTAAATCTGAACTTGATACGAATAATAGATTTATAAATGATTGGGAGGGGAAAGCTAACGGTAGAATATCGGTGATGTATGGGCCACATGCCCCTTATACATGTTCTGAAGGTTTCTTGTCAAAATTAAAAAAAGAGTCAAATCACGACAATGTCGGCATCCATATCCATGTTCTTGAGACCGAGAGTGAATTAAATCAAATGAAACAGCATTATGGGATGTGTTCAGTCAACCTTTTGGACAGGCTTGGATTTTTAGGTCCAGATGTACTTGCAGCACATTGTGTCTGGTTGTCGGATGATGACATAGAAATACTTCGAGGA
>NZ_JAHENT010000142.1 GCF_018609725.1 Methanohalobium sp.
ATGGTCCAGGATTTTGCAAAATTACTGCTCATTGGGGTAGTTATGTGTTTCCTCTCATCATTATTTGTCGGAGTTTCTGTAATTTATGGTCTTGACAGAATTTTCAAGAAAAATAATAAATTGGTCAATACCATAAATTCAAAACTAAAATATGATTCAAACAGTAATTCCAGTAAAAATACCGAAAAACAAAAAACAGATATCATAGAACGCTATATCGATAAAATTACATCATATACAATAAGACATCCTGTTCCGATTTTACTTATTGCTGGATTATTGTGTGTCTCAGGACTATATGTAGATCAGGATGTACCATTAGAAACCGATACTGAGACATTTGTCCCCCAGGACATGGAAGCACTTGTTGAGATGCAACATCTTTTTGATATTATCGGCGGAAATGACCAGCTTAACCTTATCATCAAAGTAGATGATAATACTGACCCTAAAGTTCTAAAATGGATGGATGATTTCAGCGACCATGAAATAGAAACAAGAAGCAACATATATGATTCCAGTAGCATTGTCCCCATAATCAAATCAATGAACTCTGGAAAAATTCCTGATAGCAGTGATAAAATCCAAGAATTATATAATCAAATGCCCAATGGTCAGAAAGAGCGATTTATACACGGTAATACCATGCTTTTAATGAATCTGGACATAGGCGATGCAATGTCCAATCTGGGTCTTGAAGGTATTGATAAACTTGTAAAAGTTGTCAGAAACGATATTTCATGGACTCAACCTCCTGCAGATGCTGATGTAACAATTACTGGTAATTCGGTTGTATTTACCACTGTAATTACAGCACTTACATCAGGTAGAATTGCAATGACCCTTCTGGGATTAGGTCTTATTTTTGCAGGTCTTCTCTTCATATACCGAGACTGGTTGAAAGCTATCACACCTGTAATTACAATGTTCATGGTTGTCGGATGGGCAGGAGGAGTGATGTATTATTCAGGTATTAAATACACACCTATGACTGCAACACTTGGAGCACTGATATTAGGTATCGGTTCAGAATATGCAGTTCTAATGATGGAGAGGTATTTTGAAGAGAAAAGTAAAGGAGAAAATCCGATTGAAGCAATGCGTGAATCCAGCAGGAAAATCGGGAAGGCAATTGTAACTTCCGGATTTACGACTGTTTTTGGGTTTTCGGCTTTGTTAGCATCTCCTTTCTCCATGAACAGAAATTTTGGACTGGTCACTGTCATAGATGTAGGGCTTGCGCTGCTTGCCACATTTATCGTTTTCCCGGCTGTAATCATTCTGCTTGATGGACATCGAGAGAAAAAGAAACAAAGAAAACAAAACATATCTTCATCAACCGATAATTCAAAAGAGGCGGATGCTTAATGAATATTGATGACAAAGACCACAAAAGTATCAGGATTTTCTTCAATGGAGTGATAATATTTGCTATTCTATCGTTATTATTCACTTGCCTATTAACTCCCACAGTACAATCTAAAGAGTTCCTACCGCCGAATCATCATTACTCAGTAAATTATTACGAAAGTTTTGGTAAACCTGACCTATATGCATCTGTCCTCGGAGATCCTGAATTTGAACGTGGTGAAACCGCACAAATTGAAATTAATTTAGCTAACAAGGGAATCCTTTACGGGTTTAAATCTGTTACCAATGTTGATGCTAACGACAAAACCGAGGCTGAACTTGCTCAGAAAGAATTTGAATACGAAAAACAGCGTACAGTAGCACTCGGTATAAAAACCAACCTCACATCCACTACTCAATACATAGAAGTCGGTTCTGAAAGCAGTGGACAAATTATTGACAAACTGGCTCCGGGTGATATACTTAAAAAACCCCTGAGATTTACAATAGATATTTCCGATAATGCACCCGCCGGTGAATACGTACTAAAACTTCCGCTTACCTATGAATATCAGAATGAGGTAAGAATGACCAGAGGTGAACAGGTCAACCTTGGAATCCGTGACCTGGACCATACCACACATTATAAAACCGTAAACAATACTATTGATATTCCAATAACTATCAAAAAATCAGCAGATTTACAGATAACAAATATTACCGGCAGTCTTTCACCGGGAAGTAGCGGTGATATAGAGGTTACATACAAAAATACAGGTGAAAAAACTGCAAATGATGCAACTGCGAGAATCGTTGCAATGCGTCCATTGAGTATGCAAGATTCTGAAGTAAATCTCGGTGACCTAAATCCTGAGGAAAGCAAAACTGCAAATTTTAAAATTTCCGCAAGTTCTGATGCTGTTACAAAAAGCTACGTATTAAACAGTGAAATCAGATATTATGATGATAACGGGGATGTTTCATTTTCAGATAATCTTGAGACAAGTGTAAATGTGGAACCAGATGAAGGTGGATTCAGTTTTAACATTTTGGTAATAATGATGATTTTTGCTCTTGTTATCTATTTGGTAGTTGATACTGTAAGAACAAGAAACAGAAAAGATTAATTTATGTTTACAAATTATGAGGTACTACAATGAGTGACATAAAATATACAAAATCCGTACTAATTGCAATATCTTTATTGATGATTTTAATCGTACCTGTACAGGCAGAAACCGGATATAACTTACCATCTGATGCTAATATCAAAGCGTTTCTTGACAGTCAGTCCATATCAATACCCGGCACCAGAACAATTACCCCTCAGATGCCTGAGAATTTTAATTTTGATGATAATTTTTATACAACCTATGGCAGTCCGGATTTGACCGCAAATATTGTCGGAAATAATGAATTTTCAAAAGGAGACACAGTGACACTTAAAATCAATCTTGTCAACAAAGGTGTTATTACTGGATTCAAGTCAGAAAAAGATGATGATAAATTAAGTAAACTGGACAAAGCACTTCAGGAAACTGAAAGAGGTTATGAAACCCAGAGAACTACCGCAATAGGCATTGTTTCAACCCTTGTATCACCTTATCCCTTTATAGATGTAAAATCAACTCCACAGGAAGCAGGGTCTCTACTCTCTGGTGAAGAAACTAATGCTCCTCCCAAATTTACAATAGAAATTGCTGAAAATGCCAAACCAGGAACCTATCCCCTCGCCCTGAACACCCTCTATGGATATCAGAAAAATGTCCAGGTAAGCGGTGACAATGTAACCAACGGTCAAATAACAAATCTTGAAGTTGGTATATGGTATGATTCAAAATCCCAGAACCATACAATACCTATAAGAATTGAGGATGAGGCAGAATTTGAAATCACCAATATCAGTGCAAATCTAATAGCAGGTGAAAAAGGCTTACTCAGAGTTACCTATAAGAACGTAGGCAATCAGCCCGTTAAAGATGCAACCGTCAGAATAACTGCATCAGACCCGTTCAGTACCACCGATGACCAAGCGTATTTAGGAGCAATTGCACCAGGTAAGACTTCTGAAGGAGTTTTTAGTATAAATGTTGACCAGACAGCCACATCAAAACTGTACGGGATAAACAGCGAAATCAAGTATGAAGATGTAGATGGCAAAGAAAGGGTATCAGATACCCAGAAAATACAGGTTAGAACTCTTCCTGCCACATCCCTTGGTGACCAGATAAACAACAATATGGGTATTGTGTACGTTATGATACTGCTTGTAGTCGCCGGTTTGGGTATACTCGGATATATGAAATTAATCAGGAAAAAGTAAAGAAAAAAGTGGTGGTGAAAATCATCACCTTTTTGCTATCATTACTTCAGTTGATTTGACGATAGCATATACTTCATCCCCTTCTTTGATATCCAGTTTTTCAACCGCTTCTCTGGTTATCAGGGATTTTATTGTTGACGGTTCTATAGAGATACTCAATTTGGATATAACATCACCGTTTTCCACCGAAATCACTTTTCCAGATATCTGGTTTCTGGCACTGATTTTAAGGCCTACACTTTCCCAGAAAGTTTCATCTTCTACTGTCTCATGGATAATGTTTATCTGATTATCATATTCCTGAAGCAGTTCCTTGGCAAATTCTGTAAGAAATGTCCCCTGATTTTTCCCACCTTTAACTGATTCAACCACCTTGTTATCCGCTCTTTCCTCTATTTTTTTCAACATTTTCCAAGCATGCCTGTAGGATATATCGAGTTTTTTACATGCCTTGTTCAGGGATTTTTCTTTATCAATAGCTCGTAATAACTGGGCTTTACCCTTACCGATTAATGGTTTACCATCTTCGGTTAACCACAACTTTGTGTTGGCTTCCATATTTTCACTCTACTACATTCAAATTATGTGTATAGCAGCAGCCTTAAATGACACTACAACCCTGTCACCGGGTTTAAGATCAAGTTCTGTTGCTGATTGTCTTGTAATCAATGAATTAATGTTAAAATCATTACCCATGTTCAATTTTACCCTTAATAAAACTCCCATAAGCTCCATTTCCAAAACAGTTGCATAAAATGTATTTCTGGCACTACTTTCAAACTCTGTTTTGCTAATTGTCACATTTTCAGGTCGAAGACAGCCATATACCGTTTCATCCTTTTCATAATCGGATATAGCACATATATTGTTACCATTTACATCCAAATTTATCATACCTTTATTGCTCTGGGTAACAATTCCATTGAATACATTTTCAACGCCTACAAAATCTGCAACTTTATTATTTGCAGGTTTGTTAAAAATTTCACCAGGAGTTCCTACCTGTACCAATCCCCCATCCATCATAACTCCTATCCTGTCAGCCAATACCCGTGCTTCAGTCTGGTCATGGGTTACATGAACTACTGTCACACCTGTATCTTCATGGACTTTTTTCAGGATTTTTCGGGTATCTTCCTGTGTTCTGGGGTCAAGTGCACTCAGTGGTTCATCCAGCAGTAAAATATCCGGATTAATAATCAGGGCTCTTGCAAGTGCCACCCTTTGTTGTTCTCCACCAGAAAGTGTTTCAGGGTTTCTGTGAAGAATGTGGGATATATCAAGATATTCTGCCATATCCCTGATTTTTGGATTTTTAATACCCCTCATACGTGCTCCGAATCCGATATTTTTTCCTACATCCATATGAGGAAACAGCGAATAATTCTGATAGACAAAACCGATATTGCGTTTTTCAGGTGAAAGGGTGCCAACACTGTTCCCGTTAAATGATATGTAGCCCTTCTCAGGCTGATAAAACCCCGCCATAAGTTCAAGCACCAATGTCTTGCCGGCACCTGTAGGACCGAGCAGTACAAAATATTCTCCATTCTGAATTGTAAGGTTGAGGTTTTTAAGCGAAAAATCTCCCCAGTTTCTATATATGTTTTTAATCTCTATCATATCTGCGCCAGCCTGATGATATCATTCTAAGGATTACAAAAATTGTAAGAGTCACCAAAATAAGCAAAACTGCAATAGGTCTGGACTCGGAAAGCCCCATGGATGTGAAACGTTCATAAATTAGAGTTGGACCAACCATTGGATAATATGCAAGCATGATGACAGCTCCAAATTCACTGATTGCACGTGCCCAGCACATGATTGAACCTGTGAGAAGATGACGTGATGCAAGTGGAAAGGTTACAAATAGAAACGCTTTCCATAGAGGAGCACCCAGTGATCTGGCGGCGTTTTCCAGTCGAGGGTCTACACTCTGGAATCCCTCACGAGCAGAATTTGTCAGGTAGGGTGCTGAAACAAACAGCATGGCTACAACTGTACCCGCCAGAGCATCTCTAAACTGGACAATTGATTCGAGTGGGTCACCGATTAAACCATTTGCTCCAAAGATTGTAAGAAGTGCTATACCTGCCACTGTATGAGGAACTACCACAGGAATATCCAGTATGCTTTCGATAATTCGTTTACCTATAAAATCTTTTCTTGCAAGAAGATAAGCTGTAGGAACACCCAGTATAAAAGATATCAATGTTGCAAGAAATCCAGAATACAATGAGAGGAATATCGCTTCCAGAACAGAACTATCCCTTACGGCTTCTATTAGACCTGAAAAATCCGAAACTATTTGCTGTACAATCATATTCGAAAGAGTAATAAAAACAAAAAACAACAAAATAGAAAGAGAAAGGAAAAATATTACCAGCATGGGATTTATCTGTCCTAAACCGTTAAGTCTTGTTTTTATTCTTGGCATATTTTCCCTTTTAACAGGTTTAGAAATACTCTCTCAGTTTTTTGGGTACATTATTGATATTGTTTGTCGATGCAGGTACAATCGGTGGCTGACCATTGTTCTCAAGCACCTGCTGACCGTCCTTACTGTGAATGAGTTTTATAAACCCTACTGCATGTTCTTTCTGATTTACAGTATCTGGTATAGTAACACCATAGACTATTGGTTTACCTTTTGAAAGGTCACCGTTTCCTCTTTTAACTTTTACCTTGCTGTACATGTCTTCATGTTTTACTGAACTGAGGTCTATTTCTGAAGGTAATTCTACAAATTCAAATCCATGCTGTACAGCAACACTTCTGTAAATATAGAAGTAATCGATTTCACCCATCTCAAGCGCCGATGAGAGTTCAGTTTCCATGCTCCTCATCATAATTTTGTCGCTGTTGGGGTTGATGTTTTCGGATTTTGGAACATTTACAGTGTATGTTCCATCATTAGAAGTTGTGTCCATTGCTGTATTTGAAGCCATGAGGTCATCATAAACCTGTGAATCATTATAATAAATTTCAGCAATTTGGGTGACCATCTGTGAACGGTAACCGCAAGGATCATCATTCGGGTTGGATAATCCAAAAGTTACATCAGATCTTCTCAAGATATCATACCAGTTGTCTTTATTTATCTCATCACTGTATTTGCTGTCTTCTGTATAAGCAATAACCATCTGGTTTTTGGCAAATGCTGAATACCAATTTGTATATTCAGGCATCATCATATTTGGTACTAAACTATAATCTGCAACTCCTACCACATCTGCCTGTTTACCGGTTTCTGTAACTTTACGCACTGTAGCTACACTTCCACCAGCTTCACGCCTTACATCAACATTTGGATTACGTTTTTCATACATTTGTTCCAGTTCTTTAAATGGAATTGTTAAACTTCCAGCATGGAACACTTTAAGAACCACATCATCCTGCTGTTGTGAGTCAGTTCCTTGATTATCTTCTGTAGTACTTTCTCCTGTATCACTCATGCACCCGATTCCTGCAAAAATAACAAGAACCATTGCAATTATACCTGTTATCTTTAATATGTTGCTGTATTTCATATTAAATACCGTTATGTTCAAACAAACATAACCATATAAAAGGATTATGAATTAATAAAATTGTACTATCGGCAAGTTATAAATATCCTAAAGACAGCATAGATTGCTATATATAAAATACAAATCTATATATCCATAATTCAAACAGAGGGATTATCATAGAATCACGGAAAGTCCAGCAAACAGGTGGTTCCACCTATATAATATCACTTCCCAAAAAATGGGCTGAAAAAGTAAGAATAAAATCCGGTTCACAGGTTTTCCTGCAACAGCATCCAGACGGAACTCTTGTAATTGATCCTGTTTCAGAAAGCTCACCTGTCCAGAAAAAAGAACGGGATATTACTGGTAAAATGGGAGAAGTACTCACCAGAGATATTATTGCAGCATATCTTGCCGGTTTTGATATAGTTGAACTCAAATCAAAACGTATATTGGCAGAACAAAAAAACGTTATTAGAGATGTATGCTACAAACTTATTGGACCTGAGATAATTGAGGAAACTTCTAAAAGTGTTATTATACAAGACCTTCTAAATCCGAATGAAGTATCAATTAAAAAAAGTGTCAAAAGAATGTTTTTAATTTCAAATTCCATGCATAAAGATGCCATACGCGCACTCAAAACAAAAGATTCTGATCTGGCTATGGATGTGATTCACAGAGATGACGAAGTTGACCGCCTGTTTTTATTAATATCCAAACAATTCAGAGCAGTATTGCGCGGAGCACAATTACCAGATACTGCAGAAACATCCATTGATGAATACCATGACTTCAGAATGACCGCATCACCCCTGGAGCGTATTGCAGACCATGCACGTAAAATCGCCAAAGTTGCATATAACATGGATTTTTCAATAACACAGGATTCAATGGATTTGATAGAAAATGCAAGTGATACATCAAGAAATATAGTTGAAAACAGCATCAACGCACTTTATGATTCAAATGTAGAACTCGCCAATCAGGTTATTGACCAAGGCGACCAGATGAGAGAACAGGTTACAAAAATCAATGAAACACTTCTTAAACTCGATTCTCATGAAGCAATTGTTGCTCTTGGTACTGTAGCAGACAGTATCGACAGGATAGGTGATTACGGAGCCAACATCGCAGAAATATCCATAAACTCGGCAATGTCTAATGCTTTAAAAGAACAAGACTAATTCAAAGGTTTTTTAATAACCTACTAAACATTATATATTATAACACCATTATAATAAAAATAAAATATTATCTGGAAGTAAATAAGAAAAATTAAAACAATTAATAATACTTGTTTATAAACCCCCTACTGCTATTGGAGGATATATATGAGTCCAATAAAGTTATTCAAAAACAATTTTAGAGACTTCTTTAAGAAACTATTCAAGAAAAAAAAGAATGCACGTATAGGTATTTATGGTCCTCCGAATGCGGGTAAAACTACACTTGCCAACCGCATTTTAAGAGACTGGACTGGAGACGCCATGGGTCCAGTATCACATATAGAACACGAAACCCGAAGTGCAAGGCGCAGAGAAGGAGTTACAATAAAAACAAACGGGCATTCGATAGGTCTTGACGTAATTGATACACCGGGTCTTGCTACAAAAATCGATTTTCACAACTTTATGGATTATGAAATGGAAGAAGATGAAGCGAAAAGACGGGCTAAAGAAGCAACAGAAGGTGTTATTGAAGCTGTGAAATGGCTGGATGATCTGGATGGCATTATCCTTGTTATGGATGCAACACAGGACCCATTTACACAGGTAAATGTTACTGTTATTGGTAATATGGAAGCCCGCAAGCTGCCATTGTTAATCGTATCAAATAAAGTCGATATGCCAGAAGCCTCACCAAATACCATAATGAATGCTTTCCCCCAGCACCCTATGGTATCAATATCGGCTCTTGAAGGCAACAACATCGATACACTGTACCAGGAAATCGCAAAAACGTTCGGGTGATTAGTATGCAAGGTATTCAAATGGATTTGATTTCGGAAGAGAGATTATCAGGGATGAACCCGGTAGAAAAAGTCAGGTTTATTATTGATGAAGTCAAAAAGGACAAAGTCCTGGTACTCGAAAAGGGATTAACCCCTGATGAGGAAGCTAACCTTATCGAAATGACAATGACAAAAATCCAGCCAGATGGATTTTCAGGTATAGAAATGGAAAGCTATCCAGCCCAGTCAGGCAATTCCATAATCAATAAGCTGTTTAATAAAGGAGGTCATCGCACACGTCTGACAATTATTGGTCCTGCCAATCAATTAAAGACATTGAAAAAAGACCGCGATCTTATAACTACATTACTGTCATCAAAAGAGTGAACTATCACTTGGCTAAAGACCAAGTGGCTTCAGAAGGAGTTTACTCCAAAGAGTCTTACTCTTTAAATCAAAGATTAAAAGATATTTGTAAATTTTCAATTTACAAAGTCCTTCCTGGATGTTCACACACCCACTATCGGTTATCCCTGTAAGGGAATCACCGACTACTTTTCTTAATATATTCAATGCACCATTAACATCGGCATTGAGCAGTTGACCTGTAGAGGACTGGAACAATCCTCTTTTAACTCTATTACCCATGTATTTTTGATGTTTTTCTATGGGTTCTAATGCAAGAGCATCGGTTTTACTGGTATATGCCTCATCAACTTCTATACAATTGATACCGTAGTATTCACATTTAGATCGAAGTTTCTGTTTGAATTTACCAAAGGGTATAGTCTGAAAGGTCTGGTTGTTCTTTTTACCATATTAGAATTCTGTTTTATGTCTTTCAGTTCTCCGATTATGATGTTGCCGATGTTATAATCTATACAATGTTTAATGATATAATTAACACTCTGGTTCATGAAATCATTGAGTTTGTTTTTCCTTTTCTCGAACAACCAGTTCAGTTTCTGACCTGATTTTATACCCTGTTTTTCATATACGGATTGCAACCCACTTTTGACTTTGTTCCACCAACGGTTATAAGATTTCAAGCCCCTGCCTTCTATGATGAAGGCAGTCCCATTGGTATCTACACAGGTTGCGAAATTTTTTACCCCTAAATCATAGATAGATGTTTATTGTAGTTTAAATCGACTTTAAGAGATAGAAGATGGTTCCAGATTAATCTGCAGTATTCCAGAGCTTTATCCAGTTTTTTTTCCTGTTCGGGAGTAGGGTGAATCCTGAACCTCAGATTCCTGCAGTTCTGACCTTCTTTACGGACCATCAACTCCACCCATTCCCTTGATACTGTTTATAAGTTTTGAAACTATACAAAATTTACTTAATGTTAGCGATTATAATGTTTATCATAAAACTTATCAAACATCAACGGGGTTGTTTCATCACTCTTTAAACGAAGTTTAAAGATATCTTTTAATCTTTGATTCAAAGAGAACGACTAAAGTCGTTGGCTTTCACGTACCCCTTGTTGCCCCACTTTCGTAAACAACAACTTCTAAATAATAAAAAATACCGTTACCATCTAAACCTTACTTAATGTTTACCATCATTATCAGTATTTAATTTATCACCTATATATCCAACAATAGTATGTTGAAGAGGTTTTAAAACAATGGATGCAAAACAGGATATCGAATGTAAAAATCTAACCTTATCGATGAAACTTATGGGCGAACATATAATCAATATGTCCCACGAACTTGATATAACCGGTCCAAAAAAGATGATTGAAGATATAATGGGTGCAGATAACATCTTTTTAATGGGTGCTGGTCGTTCAGGTCTTGTCGGTAAAGCTTTTGCTATGAGACTTATGCACCTTGGTTACAGTGTATATGTCGTAGGGGAATCAACCACACCTGCCGTCAAAGAAAACGATGTTGTAATTGCTATTTCTGGTTCCGGTGAAACCCGTTCAGTTGCCGACCTTGGCAAGATCGCAAAGGACATTGGTTCAACGCTTGTAACTGTCACATCAAATGAGGATTCAACACTTGGAAACCTATCCGATACTGTCGTTGAGGTCCCGGGTCGAACCAAAACTCAATCCGGAGAATACCTTGAACGCCATATGCGAGGTGAATACGACCACCTCACACCTCTTGGAACTTCATTTGAAATCTCAACAATGGTATTCATGGATGCAGTTATCGCAGAACTGATACATATAACTGGAACATCTGAAGCAGAATTAAAATCCAGACATACAACCCTTGAATAAGGAGTATTTAAATGAAGAGCCCAGACAACAAAAACACAAAATTTGCTCAGAGAGTTCAAAATATCGATATTTCAGGTATCAGAAAAATATTTGAAGCGGCTGGCGAGCAATCTATAAACTTAGGATTGGGACAGCCTGATTTTGATACTCCAAACCATATAAAACAGGCTGCTATCGATGCCATAAATGAAGGATTTACAAGCTACACTGTTGGTGCAGGGATACCTGAACTGAGAAACGCATTAAGTCTTAAATTTAAGAACGAAAATAACTTTGATGTTTCTTCTGACGAGATTATCGTTACCTCAGGAGCTTCAGAAGCTTTAGAAATCGCTCTTGCTTCACTGGTAAATCCGGGTGATGAAGTCCTTATACCTAACCCGGGTTTTGTTTCATATAGTGCACTCACCGAAATCATGGGTGGAAAATCTGTCAGCGTACCTCTTGGAAAAGATTTGAATGTACAGCCGGACGATGTTCTTGATAATATAACTCCAAAAACCAAAGCTTTTGTTCTGAATTCCCCATCTAACCCTACTGGAGCTGTTCAGTCCAGAGATAATATAAAAGCATTTGCAGAAATTGCGGAAGACCATGATATCACAATAATTTCTGATGAAGTGTATGAACATTTCGTTTACGAAGGTGAGCATGTTAGCCCTGCACAGTACACAGACAATGTGATAACAATAAACGCTGTGTCCAAAACCTATTCCATGACCGGTTGGAGACTGGGATATGTTGCCGCAAAAGGCGAATATGTAGATCAGATGCTCAAAGCCCACCAGTACGTTCAGGCATGTGCAAGCTCAATATCACAAAAAGCTGCTCTTGCAGCAGTTACAGGTCCCATGGAACCGGTTTATAAAATGCATGATGAATTCAAAGAGCGTCGGGATTTGTTACTGGATGGACTTGAATCCCTTGGAATTAAATGTGAAAAACCCAATGGAGCGTTTTATGCATTCCCGGAAATACCCGATTCTATAAAAGCTACTGAAAAACTTGTCTCAAATGGTGTTATAGTTGTTCCGGGTATCGCATTTGGGGAAAATGGAGAAGGTCACATCCGGCTGTCGTATGCTACATCAAGTTCCCAAATCCAGAAAGCATTGGATATAATGGAGAACGTAACGTCATTGTAATTGATAAACTTAATAACATTAACTAACAATAATTATTATCAATTACATTCGTGAGATATACTCACTGGGTGTAACGCTACACCCTCTATTCCCTTCATAGCTCCGGGAAATGCTTTTTTGAGTATGTTGTAAGCACCGTTTACATCGGCGTTGATCACTTTACCAGTATTCGATTTAAATAAACCTCTCTTTATCCTTTTACCAAGATAAGAGGTTTTTTTTTTCGATTGGTTCATCATCGAGGAACGAGCACTTTGACGTATAAGACTCTTCCTGAAACACTACTTTTATACCAGCATCTTCAGATTTGTATTCAATTTGCTTCTTCAACTTAAAGAATGGAATCTGTACAAAATTTTGATTATTCTTTTTACCAATATTACATTCTTGCTTCCATCCTTCATTATAACCAATAACTAATGTGCCGATATTGTTTTCGATGCAATAGTTGATTATCTTTTTACTAACTTTATGGAAAAAATCGTTTATCTTGTTGTTTCTTTTTTGGTATTTTTTTTCCAATCTTTTTGTTTCATCAAAACCTCTTTTGTCATAAAACGATTTCCATTGAGATTTCTTTTTGTTGTAGTATTGATTTATGCTCTTAACCCCACCACCTTTAATAACAATTGGCTTTTCACCAATGTTATTTACCATGGTTATGATGTTGTTAATCCCTAAATCAATTGATGCTATATTATTTTCATTTAAATTAATATGTTCAATTTTTTGTTTATAGACTATTTCACATTTATAACCAACACCAAGAGGAACTATACGCACTTGTTGAATATTAGTATCCTCATTTAATCTTGTTTTGATTTTTAATCCCAGTTTTTTGGGAAACTTGAGATAATTGTTTTTTATTCCTCTGGTTAGTTGTTGTGATGTAAATATTAAAAGGAATTCTCCATCTTTTTTCTTATAATTTGGCGGTTTTGGTTTACCTTCGTACTTATGAGGATTAATTTTGTAGTCTTTTAGCGAATTGAAAAACGATTTCCAATTTCTATCGACCATTTTTAGAGTCTGTTGAGCTGTTTGAGATGGTAGAATAGAATAATTTTCAGTTCCTTTCAGTTCTTCATTTACTTTTTGATATTTAGTATATCCATAACCATTGAGCCAATTCTGTCTAATTATGTAATTTGCTTGATTGTAGAGATTTTTGGATATGTGGCAAAGTCGTGAAACTTTATTTTCGTGATTTAAGCGAATAGTTTCAGTTCTTGACACAATCATATTATACCACAATCATTCTTCTTTCTTTATTTCTATTGACTTTGCTCTTCTTTTGCTGTATAGCTTCATGGAATAACAATGTAGTAGAGATGTTATTTCACTGAAAACTTCTTCATCATCCAATTTTTTACTTCCGATATCTGATACAACGATTATGTTGGTGCCGTATTTGGAAAACAAATGGTAAAACAATTCAAACCCAACTCTACTTAGTCTATCTTTATATGATATAATTACGTTTTCAACTTTATAGTTAGTAATTTCATCCAACATCTTAAAGAAATCTTTTCTCTTTTCAAACGAAATCCCTGAAGCCACATCTGAATAAATATGATTTACTTGATAACCCGAATTAAACGCCCATGTTTTAAGCATTTGCACTTGGTTTTCAAGGTCTTTTTTCTGTTTTGATGTTGAAACTCTGGCATATATCACAGTTTTTCTTTTCACATCTTTATTTAAAAAAGCATAAACAGATTCATCGTCATATTCATATTGTCCATTCGGGAGTAAAGTTCTTTTTATATAACCATTTTCTACATATCTATACAATGTTGGTCTTGTTATTCTCAACGTTTTTAAAACATCACCTGCTTTTATTTTACCACCTATTAGTAAAAAATGTTATTATAATTAATTATTTTTACGGTTAAAAATAACTATATAAAAACAAGGGAGGATGATCAAACCATCCTCCTTCCTGTCATAAGATTTACAACATTTGTATATTACATCAATGGTTTTTTTATGTATCCATATTTACTTATCTTAATGTGATATCTCTTTGAAAAAATCCTGTTTTGCTCCTGTCATCTCAACCAAATTGTTAACAACCTCTTCCACACTCTCTGAGGTTGCTGTTGACATTTCCATATCCACAAAATCAAGTTCTTGGAATTCAGGAAGGTCTGATTTGTTGGACACTGTAAACATTGGTAGGTCAAATTGTTGTTTGATTTCTTCGTAAAGACGTTTTTGGTCATCTACTGTGTATCCGCAAGTCTCACTTGCATCTACCAGGTAAAGCAAAACTGAGCCCAGATGTTTTAGTGCGGTGATTGCCTGTAGTTCTATCTCATTCCTATCTGACATCGGTCTATCAAGTAAACCCGGTGTATCTATTACCTGATACCTTATATTATCTCTTGTAAAATGTCCAATAGATATACCCTTTGTTGTGAATGGATAGGTAGCCACCTCTGGACGTGCCTTAGTAGCGAGTGCCACAAAACTGGATTTTCCTGTATTTGGATATCCTGCAACTACTATTGTAGGTGCATCAACATCTACATCAGGTAATTTGCGTAAAGTATTCCTTGCCTCGTTTAAAAATTTTAAATCCTTATCTATAGATTTCATTATAGAAGATATTCGCCCATAGACTTCTTTTTGTATCGATTGCGGGTTATTGCTACTGCGGATTTTACCAATCTGCTCCCTCCCCATATCATGTATTTTTTCACTCGCCCAGTTAACTGAGCCCAATGATTTTTTAAGTTTATCCACTCCTACTATTACATCTGCCAAATCATAATAAAAATCCGATAATTCATCAAAATCAGGAAAACGTCTTACAATATTGGCAAGATTATCTGAAAGGATGTTTGCAGACGTCAATATCATGGATTCATAGGCTTCCCTGTTACTTTTCATATTTTTAATTACTTTTCCGCGTCTGGCTCTGGATGCTCTTCTGAATGCCTTATCTAACAATTCATCAGAAGTGGGAACAGAATGGATTTTTTCAAATATCATATTTTATTTTCCTTTGTTACTGATTTTTTATACTATCATCCATGATAATACTGCAATATATATTTATACAGCTTTTAAGTATTTATAAATGTATAGAAACTGATATTATAATCAAAATAAAAACAGCCTATATATTCTTATTCCCTGCAGAACATTCCTAATTATTATCAATGATAGATACTGCAATATATATTTATACTACTTTCAATTATTTATATATAGGTTTAAATGGTGATTGAATGGAACTTACCCCCATCCAGAAAGACATAATTATCGCGTTAATTAATCTCCAACGACAGAAGAATCATGCCATCAAAGGTGAAGACATTGCGGAAGTTATCCAGAGGAATCCGGGTACTGTGCGCAACCAGATGCAGTCTCTGAAAGTTCTTGGACTTGTAGAAGGTGTACCCGGTCCAAAAGGTGGTTACAAAGCCACCGGTAAAGCATATGAAGCATTAAATATACCATCACTGGAAAAAGAAGCTATTGTTAAAATATATAGAAACGGCAAACTTGTGGAAGGGAGTACTGCCGCTGAAATCAGTTTTACAACAGTACGTCATCCGGAACTCTGCAACGGCATGATAAAAGTTCTTGGAGATATAAGAGAATTCAAAGAAGGAGACAAGCTTCAGGTCGGTCCCACTCCTGTTAACCAGCTTATTGTCAGAGGAGAAGTTGTAGGACGTGATGATACTAACAATTCTCTGCTTTTTTCAATTACAGAAATGGTTTCAATACCAAAAATACCTGTTAAAAACTATGTCACTAAAGATTCAGTAATGGTCAATGTAAACGCTACATTACAGGAAGCAGCACGAATATTCGTTAAAAACAATATCCATGGGTCACCTGTTGAAGATAAAGGCTCTATTGTGGGTGTCGTTACATTCACTGATATAGGAGACGCCATTGCAAGTGGGAAAATGTCGTTAAAAGTAAGAGATATTATGACAAAAGAACTGATTACAGTAGATGGTGACACACCCCTTAATGAAGCAGTTAAAATTTTCAACAAACATAACATAGGAGGACTTGTTGTCACAATAAACGGAGTACCTGAAGGTTTTGTATCAAAGACGGATGTCC
>NZ_JAHENT010000143.1 GCF_018609725.1 Methanohalobium sp.
GAAGCCGCTGAGTCTTTAGCTCAGCGGTAGTTCACAAGCAAAACCCATCAAACCTACTGTTTTTCCATCTACATTCAAAGGTGAAAAAAGGACATTGGGTAAATCCATATGGCCTTCAGGCATATATTTGACCCATTCACTGTTCATGTAATCATTATCATAAACCACATCGCCTTTTCGGTATGCTTCTGCTCTCAAACCCCTTACTGGCATCGGTAGGTCAGTATCAACATGACACGACACATCCCCATTCTCTAAAAACAGGAGTTCATTTTCCTATCCATTATCAGATAACAGAGCTACATATCCCGCTTTTGCTCCGATAAGCCGAGAACATGAATCAAAGATGTATCCGATAGCTTCTGAAAAAGGATTGAATTTGGATTTTATCTACCCTGAAATTGAATATATCCATGCTGACCGATTAAAACTTAAACAGATACTTAACAACCTTTTGGATAATGCAGTAAAGTTTACCGATGAAGGCAGCATCACCTTTAAAGTGGAAATTAACGAGGGTAATAATTACAGGTTTTCAGTCATTGATATAGGCATTGGCATACCTGAAGATAAAAAGGATGAGATTTTCGAACCGTTCAAACAACTGGACTCGGGAACCAATCGCAGGTATTCTGGAACAGGGCTTGGTTTGACACTGGTTAAAAGATTAGTAGAATTGCATGGCGGTGAACTATGGGTTGAAAGCGTAGAGAGTGAAGGTAGTAAATTTACATTTAAAATTCCACCTGAAAGCTAAGTGTACATGATTGAAAATTTTTAATTCAATATTAAGTTATAAAAATAAATAAAATATAACGAAAAATTGACTGAGATAGAGGTAGATTATGGATTTTTGGATAACCAAATTGTCAGTAGACCAGATTGATACCCATGTTTGGTACCTCATCGATGAGCAAACTTATGGAGGTGCAAATAAAGCTTATGCTGATTTTTTAGGTCTAGAAAAAGAGGATTTTGAAAATGTTGACATTTTTGATGTACATGATAGCAAAGAAGCAAAAGTTTGCATCGAAGTTAATAAAAAGGTTATTGAAACCAAAGACAAATCCATACGGAAGAATTGGTAAACAATTACAAAGGTCAATAAACCACCTTTAAAAAGGTGGGCTTGTCACTGTGGCAAGCCCTGATTGACCAGACTCAGTTCCTTAAAGGAACTACGTTATCCCGGCCATGATACCCTCGGATGCTTCCCTAGTCCGCTGCTCTATCGTACAGCATTAAACAGTCCTGAGAGGTAGGGACAGTGTGCTGTACACGACAAACCGGGATAACATTGTCGAAGGGAGACAGCTGACAAGCCGCGTAACCTGCACGATATATACTGATTTAAATAACATGTTATCTAAACAAAAAGAATCAGTTGAAATTTGTGAAAATATCTGTGGAGGCGCTAAAGTAGTATTTGGATTATAATCAATTTATACTTTTATAAAAAAATTAAATCACCCAACAGGAAAACCTGCAGGGTATTCACTCAATCAGATTTATTCAAGGAAACAAAGAAACTTTTCTATCAACACCATAAGTTTTTGGTGTACTGAATCCCAAAATCTTGGATGTACCGGTTTCTGGTGTTAATGTGATTTTTAAGTCTGTCCTTGGTTTTAATTCGAGGTCTAAACGTTCCAATTTTCACTGTTAACCGTAAACTACTCCTACCTTTTGGAAGGAACTCCTGCTTCATTGGTTGAAGTGATTACTAAATATTTTAAATAAAAAAATTGAGGAAGAATTTACATCTCTTTTTATTATTTATTATATCTTAAACTTAGGTTTTCAGATGGAAAAGATGTTCAATCTTGAATTGAAAATCAAAAAATAAATGTACGATATTAAACTTCAATAATATCATTTCGCAATTTCAAATACAATGTTGCTCTTGTGCCTCTTTCTTGCACCTTTTCCATTTCTTTTTCCATCATTTCGTTGTAATATTTGTCCGCTGATAATGGTATACTATATACGATTGTATTGTTAACTAATTGCACAAGGCTGGTAATCCCTGTAAAAGGGTTTCCAAACAAATGGTATGTGGTTACATACTCATCATTTGTCATCATATTACTTTTGTCGTTATCCCTAATACAGATTTTACCATCAAGACAGGTATTGTCTGAATCTGTTGGATCTATAGAATTATTAGAATCCTCAGTCAAATGTATAATTCCATACCCACCATATGATTTTGTTTCATATTTGAAATTGTTTCTATCTTTATCAGGTATGATGTACTTCTTGTTAGTCTGTATCTTATCTATAAAATTTATAACTTTATCCTCATCTGGTTCAGTCCATATATCATCTAGCATTTCTGAATTGTATACATCCAGATTCTGAAGTATTTTTAATGAGTCATCTAATCCTTTATTCCACAAAAGATATTCTGCATACTTAACCAAATAATCCTTTTCTTTATCAACCGCTATTTCATTGTGGGTGTTGTATCCACAAAACATACAAAAATCAGTACTTTCTCCTGTTTCTATGTTATTGATATGGATTTTTCCATCCATGTCACATAGGGGACAGGTGACTGCCTCTTTTAACATCTTGTCAAGTGCAGCGGGGGTTTGTTCGTGGGGGTTCAATTTTACTACACCTCTCAATTATTATGTATATACACTAAACCATATAAAGATTCCGTGATATTATGTAACATTCTTCTCGAAGTTTTTATACTAATTTTTTTATACTAATTTTGTAAACATATCCACTTTCGTGTATATGCTTATAGTCAGCTACCAATGAATAAAGTAGTTGGCTTTCACGTACCCCTGTTGCCCCACTTTCGTAATCAACTATGTCAGATTCAACGCTCTGAAAAACAGTGGTGATATATCAACAACCATTGAAGTATTAAATGACACTTCAGCGTTGGTAGAAGATAAACCACCCGGTATAATCTACCGCAATGTCAATATGTGGGTAGGTAAAACAGGATTTGCAACACCAGAAAACATTGAAAATCCAGTGATAAGTTTCAAAGTAGAAAAATCATGGATTAAAACCAACGGTATCAATGAATCAGATATAAAGCTGTTGAGGTTCAATGGTAGTGAATGGTCTACACTGACTACCCAGAAAGTAAATGAAGATCAAGATTACATCTATTTCGAATCCGAAACCACTGGATTTTCACCATTTGTAATAACTGCCATGGATACAGAAGATTCTGATGAATCAACTTCCCACGATAATGAGATAGCCATGGAGACCAACGAAACTCCAGAAGAGTCTACAGATACAACAAATGAATCAGATCCAGAAAGTGAAACAAATGATTCAAACAGTATACCAGGATTTGGAGCTTTAATCGCAATTGGGCTTATATTAGTGGTCTACTATATCAAAAGAAGCTGATAGTAAAGATAATGTTCTTTTTGAACTGGAAAACACCATCTGTCCATGGGGTGCTTCTCAGGCAAAAATGAACCCTATTTTATGCAACCTTACCAAAAAATATTCTACAATGTAGCCTCAAAAGCGTATAGCAACGTATCGATCAATACAGTTAAAACCATTGGTAATGGGAACTGCTCGTGCTATTTTGAAATTTTAAAAAATTTTTAACTAAAATATACATACACTCTTTTTATCAGGCTACTTTACGAAAAACGGGGCGCAGGGCAGAGAAAGTCCACTAGTTCAGAGCTTGTCCTACAATTCGATACTATCAATATTTGTTTATTTCATTAATTAATGGATAAATCCCTTTAATTTTCGATACTTTTATAATATATTTCATTACATAGTTTAATATGCTTAACAATGTAGGGGGTACATAAAATGGGAAAAATATACCTGACATTAATATTGCTATTATTTGGTGTAATATCAATAAGTGGATGTGTAAATGGAGATGGAGAATCAGAGCCTGATGGAATAGAGATTCCAAATGATTATGAGGTTACTAATCAATTTAATGTCGACGAGGTAACCATAACTCAATATGTAGTAGATACAGAAGATTCTTCTGGTGTTTTAAATGAGTTGAGGCAATCTGCAGAGGACGAAGGATGGAATGTAAGGGCCGAATGGGAAGGAGATATTGCTGGATACGACGTTGGAGTTGTACTTGAGAAAGATAATGAGTTTATAGCATTGAACGCGGTGGAATCTGACGGTCAAACCGATGCCTGGGTTATACAGGGTCCTATAGATGTAATTGGTACTGATGGTAGCGGTACTGCAGACACAGGGGGAGATGATGAAACAGATTCTGGTGAAAGTGCACCTACAACAGACGTAGGGGGTGAGGACATACCAGATGTTCCTAGATACCCTGATTCTGTTAGAACAGAATACACGTCAGTAGATGAAAAGGGAAAAATTATCAAATATATAACTGATGATAGTCCAGAGGATGTCATGAATTTCTACTTAGATACGCTGGAAGCTGAAGGGTGGACAAATATTAGATCCGGAGATGAAAGTGATAGTAGTGGTGAACTAATAAGATATATACAAGGTTTTAAAGAAGACGAAAACAGAGTTGTATCAATTGAAATAGGACCCACTAACAAATATGATAAATATGATGATAAAATTGAAATCCACATAGGTTTAGATGAAGAAGGTGGTTCCTGATGAGTCAAAACGAAACTAGTATAGGTTTAAGTGAAAATATTGCCGGTGTATTGGCCTATGTATTAGGCTTTATATCGGGCATTATTTTTCTATTTATAGAGAAGGAAAATGAATCCGTTAGGTTCCATGCAGCCCAATCAATTGTAGTATTTGGTGCACTTTTCATACTAAACATAGTTATAAGTGCGATTGCTGGAATCTTGGCATTTGGATTCTTAAGTTTTATTTCAATGATATTGTCGTTTATAGCCACATTGATAGGTCTTATAACTATTATATTGTGGATTTACCTTATGTTTATGGCATATAAAGGAAACCAGACTAGATTACCTGCAGTTGCGGAAATTGCAGATAAGTTATTATAACTTTACTTTTTTAGTTATTCTTTGAAAAATTGCAATTTAACGTTATAATATGTCTGATTCCATTTTTTCTTTTCATGAGAAAGTGAACTACCACTTGGCTAAAGACCAACTGGCTCCTTAAATTAAAAATTTAAGGATAACTTTAAATCTATGATTTAAAGTGCTTACTGTTTCATCCTTTTTTCTCACTCTAAATCAAACTCCATCCTTATATTACATTTTAAAGAAATGAAACTAACATTAAATTTACGATTTGATGCAATGCTAAAGACATCGGGGTTTTTTCTACTTTTTTATAAAGAGATACAGAGATAAATAAATTAATATATGATTTAAATATATAAGTTAAATAAAAATATTGATGCAAAGGGTTATAGTATTTTGTTGGTCATTAGTTTGCAATATAAATATTACAAAAAACATGTAAGTAGTGGAGATCACCAGCAGACTAAAGGTGTTAAGTCCGAAAAGAAAATACCTACAGGAAAACTCCACGGATTGAGGAAATTCGATTTCATCCAAACTCCAAAAGGTTCAGGTTTCGTTAAAGGTAAGAGAACATCAGGAAGCTTCAGTATTATGGATATATTCGGAAACACTTTAGAGAAAAATCCAAACGTTAAGAAAAACTGTAGAAGGATTTTAGCAAGATGTACAACTCTAACCCAACAGATACAAATCTAAAAGATAGGTCGCATTCCTCTCCCAGCTCGCGCAGGGTGTCACCTTCGACCATTTGTATGAATAATAAGGTTCAAGATTTACTTCTGGATCAAACCAAAACCCAGCTCTGGTATCTTGTTGATGAATATAATTATGGAGGAGCAAATAAAGCGCATGCTGATTTTTTGGGTCTTAATAAAAAAGATTTAGAAAACGCAAACCTTTACGATTCCTTGAGTAAAGAAGAAGCCGAATTATGTGTTAAAGGTAACAAACAAGTCTTTAAAACTAAAGAAAATACCTATACACAAGAATGGGTTCAAAATTATAAGGGTGAAAAAAAGCTATTATCCATCACCAAGTCTCCAATAATCGATTCTAGTGGAAATGTTGAATTTGTAACATGTTCTGCAGAAGACATTACTGAAAAAAGGGAATATGAAACAAGATTAAAAGAAAATGAAGAGCTCTTCCGTGAAATAACAGAAAACATGCAGGACATGGTTGCTCTTACCGACAAATATGGATATTTTGTATACGCTGGACCTTCACATGAATCAGCCCTTGGTTATAAACCTGAAAACTTAACTGGGAAAAATGTTCTCGATTTTGTACATCCAGATGACTTTGAGTGGATGGTAGAAGAGTATCAACAGTTCCTCCAGAGCTTAAACCCTAAAAAAGTAGAATATAGGTATCTACATGCTGATGGATATTACCTCTGGCTTGAAACAATTGGTAACGTTATATACGATGGTTACGGGAATGTTAAATGGGTAGTATTTAGTAGCCGAGACATAACAGAACACAAAGAACTTGAAGATAAGTTGCAGGATTATACAAACGAACTCGAAAGGTTAAATGAAACAAGGGAAATATTTACAGATATACTTAGACACGATTTGCTCAATCCGGTAGGTATTGTTAAAGGATATGCTAACCTATTATACAAAAAAGAAACTGATGAAAGTAAACTTAAAATCCTTGACAAGATGATAAACAACAATGAAAGAGCTATAGAATTAATAGAAAACGCCGGTAATCTTGCAAGAATTGACTGCATGGACAATATCGAATTTAATCGCTTCGATATCGGTGAAATTATTGACGAAGTTATAGATGGTATGCGATTTTCGATGTACGAAAAAAACATCGATATAATATTTGTCAACAATGGGCCCTATTATGCTAATCTAAACCTCATGATCGAGCAGGCTTTTACAAACCTTATCAACAACTCTATAAAATATAATCCAGAAAACAGTGGAATTAAAGTAGAAATCTTCGATGATATAGATTATTGGAAAGTTCAAATTAAAGACGAAGGTCCTGGTATACCTGAGGAAGATAAAAAATATATCTTTGACAGGTTCAAACGGGGCGAGGGTAAAAAAGTTTCAGGCAAGGGTATTGGACTTGCTATCGTTCAAAAGATAGTGGATATCCATAAAGGTAGTGTAGGTGTTGAAGATAATCCAGATGGTAAAGGGTCGATGTTTTGGGTAAAGCTAAAAAAATCAAATACGTAATCTATAGTAATTATTGATAATCACCAATTTTAGACTGGTTTCGTTTAACTTATTTTTGGTAATATGATATGTACATCTGTACCTTCCTTAATTTTACTTTCAACCCATATATTCCCATGATGTTTTTCTATAATTTTCTTGCAAAAGTACATCCCTGCACCGGTTCCGCTATATCGTCTTTTAGATGAATCGTCCTTTTGGTAAAAGAGGTCGAATATATTATTTGTTGATTCTTCATCAATACCTATTCCATTATCACTTACAATGATATGAAAATTACCATCATCAAAAGTATGCACATCTACTTTTCCACCAGAGGGAGTGAATTTGCAAGCATTGTCCAGAATATGTACAAAAACCTGCTCAAGGTATTCCGGATTTGCATCCACCAAAGGTAGGTTTGAATCGATATTTGTAGTTAAATTAATTCCTTTATCAAAAAAATATACGCTATTTTCAGATACAACATCATTTAATAAACTACTCAATGATATTTTCTGTGTATGCTGAATACCATTGTCCGGTTCCAATGTATTAATATGTATAAGTGTATCAATAAGCCATCTTAACCTTTCACAGCTTTGAGAAATAACAGATACTGCCTTGGATTGTTTATCATTGAGTTCACCCAATTTTTTATTACTCAATAAATTACTGTATCCCTTAATATTTGTAATAGGAGTTCTTAACTCATGACTTACATTGGATATGAACCTGTTTTTCATATCACTCAAGGATTTTAATTCTCTATTTGCTTTTTGTAGATTATCGTAATATTTAAGGAGTTGTGTTTCTGTTTCTTTTCTTTGTGTGATGTCATCAAGGGCTATAATAGCTTCATTCACGTTTCCTTCTTCATCACCTAAGGGTACTATTTTATAATAAATCCATCCTTTTCTTCCCCAAAATGATAAATATTTACGTTCATTTTTTACAACCCTATTATTGCTAAAAGTTTTTCTAAGTTCTTCATCAAATCCTGAATTTTTAATATAAGGTGACTCTAAGAGGTTAAATTTTAATGTTTCCTCTTTAGAAGATGAATTTAATATCTCTAATATACGTTTATTAACATCAACAATTTTTCCATTGGATTTACATTTCAGTAAACCTACCGGACTTTCTTCAAACAACTGTTTATATTGCTTTTTGCTTTCTTGAAGACTATTCTTTAAGTTTATTATTTCAGTGACATCTATTCCAGAACTCAGCGTACCTATTATTGAACCTTCATCATCTTTTAGAACCGAATTATACCACGATATTATTCGTTCTTCACCATTTTTACCAATTATCGGGTTAATAAAATTATTATTATCTTCATAACCTTGTATCAAATTGTTAGAAACATTATTAACCTGTTTCATATATTCCCGGGGTACAAAGTTTTCATACATGTTTTTCCCGATTAATTCACTTTTATCGTACCCAAGAACTTCACAACCCTTGTTATTTATGAGTTCAATCCTTTGGTTATTATCCAGAACAATGATTATAGCACCCGATATATCCAGATATTTTTGTGCTCTATCTCTCTCAAATTCAAGTTGTTTTGTACGCTCATAAACGATTTTTTCCAGATCATTTCTCTGGTCTTTGATTTTATTTTCAAGTTTTTTTTCTTGGGTAATATCCCGTAAATGTTCCATTACATTTGTAAGGTTTCCATTACTATCAAAAATTGGGTATGCTCTAACATCGAACCATATATCCATTTCCTCGATATATTTTACAACATGTTCAGGTTTTTTGGATTTATAGACTTTGGAAGTGGCACAAATTTCGCATGGTTTGTTTCTACCAATCATTTCATAGCACTTTTTACCAGCAACTTCTTCGGGTTTTAGATTGAAAAAACTGTAACCAGCTTTGTTATATTTGATTATATTATGATTAGTATCCTGAATACCTAATATGTCGGGTATAAAATCAATTATGTCATCTGATATCAAAGTTGAAGCTTGATTATCGTTGGAATGAGATTCAGTCAAATGTTTTTGTAAATTTGAATTTTGATTACGTAATTCTTTTATTTCCTGAAGCAACTGATCTTTGCTTTTTTCATCGTCTTTTTCCATCAAAAACACTGTACAATAATGTTAATTTAATACAAAGTATTATTTATATATAGTTTTATTATTATATTTATGTGGTTAAATGTTTTGTTTTTCTGATTTTAATATCATTTTTATCTAGCGGAATTGTAAACGTAAATTTGCTACCAATACCGACTTCGCTTTCTACCCATATTTTTCCACCATGTAGTTCCACCAACCTTTTGACGAGTGTAAGACCGAGACCTGTACCTGAATATTTGCGGCTTGTACCGGAATCCAGCTGTTTAAATGGCTCAAAAATCTGGTTCAGCTTTTCATTAGGGATTCCAATACCTGAGTCTATAACTGAAATTTTGTAGTTATTACTCTCATCCAAATCCAGATTAATGGTGATGGATCCATCATCAGTGAATTTTACAGAATTGTATAAAAGATTGTTAAGTATGTGTTTGAGTTTAAGTTCATCTGCATAGATATAGTCTACTCTTTGGTTTATTTTTGTTTCTATCGTTAACCCTTTTTTAGAGGCAATTGGGTAAACATTTGATTTTAAGTTTTCAAATAGCTCATGTAATGCTATGTATTCACACGAGATATCAAGTTCACCAGAATCAATTTTAGATAAATTTAACATTTCATTGATGATATTATTCAATTGCTGTCCTCCATTATGGATTTTACTCAGATATTTTTCCTGGCTATCATTTAAATCTCCTGCTTTGCCTTTTAACAAAACGTCAGAAAAACCTATGATAGTAGTTAGTGGAGTTCGCAATTCGTGACTTACATTGGCAAGCATTTCATTTTTAGCTTGGTTAGCAGCATCAGCTTCCATTTTTGCATAAACCAGATTATCTTCAGTTTGTTTTTGTATAGTGATATCACGTACGAAACCGATAATTACAGGCTTTCCTCCCAGGTCGATGCGAGTTAATCTAACTTCAACAGGATATGTTGTCCCATCGATTCTTTTATGATATGTCTCCACAAGGTAAGAGGTATCAGGTGATGTTTTATTCCAGTATTCATCCCTGAAAACATCTACATCTACATAAGGGTCAAAATCAGTAACATTCATTGATAATAGCTCATCCTTTGTATAACCAAGATTTTTACACGCAAGTTCGTTTACATATAATATGTTTCCATCAAAATCATGGACAATAATAGAATCTGCAGCATGTTCGATAAGGGTGCGGAATCTTTGTTCACTTTCTTTAATCTTATCCTCTGCTATTCTACGTTCAGTTATGTCTGTTGTAAATCCAAGAAATCTGTCTTCATTGAGTTTAACAGCCTCTACAATCCAAATCCTTCTATCTCCTTTTTTTGTTATAAAAGGTAGTTCTGCTGAAATACTGCCTGTATCTACCAGTTCATTAAAAACCAGATTTACCTGTTCATATGCATCAGATGGATGTAGATCGACAATGTTCATCGAAAGTAATTCATTCATAGTATACCCTGTCATAGAAGAAGCGGTAGGATTTACATCTACATAGTTTCCATGCCTATCGATAACAAATATCCAAAAAGGGGCGTAATCCACATAACTGCGGAATTTATTTTTACTTTCTTTTAAATCCTCCTCCCTTTTCTCCAGTTCTTTTTTTATTTCAATATTATACAGGGAATAGGAGATATCATTGGCTACTTCCTGGAATAAATCCTTTTCACGTTCTGAAATTATATTGCTAGGTCCGGATACAGCCATCAAACCGTAGTTTTTGTCTCCATAATTCAGTTTCGATACTAGAGAATTTTTACCTGGTTCTTCTGAACTAAGTGGAAAATCCATACATGTATATTCGGTATTTTCAATCACCAGTATACCGTTTTGGTTAAAAACTTCCTGAATACATTTTATGGTATCATTACTTTCGTATTTTTCTAAAAAATCGTAGAATACAGCACCTACACCAGATTCTGATGATGCATTTACATTATTATTTTCATCAAAGATGATTATCCATGCGCTATCAAAAGCATTGGTCTGGGTCAGGTTATTGCAGGTCTCTTCTATTAACTTATTAAGGTCACTTTCCCTAACTATAAGCTGGTTAACATTATTGATAGAGCGTATTACATTGTTTAACCTCTCGTATTCGCCCATAATGTTTGCAATAACCAGACCAAATAATAAGAAAAGAGGTAGGATAAGTAAATGTGCAAAAACATCAAATGCTGATAAAGATGATGAGGGGAATAAATAATAGATTTCAATGATAGTTTCTACCAAAACGACAACTATACCCAGAAATAACGTAATTGATATTAAGATTTTTTTTCTCCCAAAAAAATCCAATAATTCAGTAGGTAGATTAAATTCCAACTCATTTCCCTCATTGAAACATTATAAAGAAATATGATTAACAATTTATTTAATATTTTTTTATAATATAATTTTTTGGATTTGTGCCAATTACGAAGATGGGGTAACAGAGGTATGTGAAAACCAACGGTTTTAACAGTTATCTTTAAATCAAAATACTCTATATTAAAAATTTTAAGTTAAACTTAAGTTTCTGATTTAAGTTAATTAAAAGACATCTTTAAACTTCATTTAAAGAGTGATGAAATAAAACCGTAGATGTTGGGTCAAGCCTATAATAAATAGAATAATCGCTAACAGCAGATAAAATTTATATAGTTTTAGAACGTATAACCAGTATCAGGTAAATGGGTGGAGTAGATGGTTCGAAAAGAAGGTCAAAACTGCAGGAATCTAAGAATGCCCTGTGGACGGGCTATCAACGGTTCGCTGATAATCTGCGAAAAACAGGCCTGTTGATCGGGATGGTTCCTCAATCATTACCGGGATGATACGGGTACTCGCAGGAAGCTCCGCCTGAAAAGGCGGAGTAGTTCACTCATGCATAATTTAAAATAATTAGGTTGGTATTAAAGAAAGACAAATGTTAAATGCTGAACCCTCCGAACGTATAGACCCAAACGCTTTAAAATCCTGGTTCGTCAGCGGATTTTTGACCGGTGCTATCCTCTTACTGATACCCATATCGTATATGACTTCAATAAATTCCATCTGGAATTTGCCTATTCTGTGGGGCTGGATAGGGATAATTGCAGTGGTAGCTTTTACAATATGGTCGGCAATTGTAGAACCCCGGCTTAAAATGCGTTTCTGGAGATATGAAATAAGGGAAAATGAAATAGATATCCAGCACGGAATTTTCATTGTCAGACGAACCCTTATCCCTATGGTTAGAGTTCAACATGTAGATACTGAACACGGACCTGTGATGAGATTTTTCGGACTGGCTACATTAAGAATATCCACAGCTGCCACAAACCACTACATTCCTGCTTTATCGAAAGAAAAATCCGCAGAACTTATGGGACAAATTGCATCCCTTGCAAGATTAAGTGATGAAGATGTCTGAGTATAAACACCAGCACCCAATCATGATTGTTGTGGAAACCTTCAAAAGTATAATTTATTCATTACCACCTATATTCTTTTTTGTGTTATCATTAAGAGATGAGCTGGCAGGGATGGATTTTTCTTTTCTTGTATGGATAGCAATTATTTTTCTGATTCTCCTTCTTTTATACTCTGCAACAAAATGGTACCTATATACCTATCAATACGAAGAAGGTTACTTTCACATAAAAAAAGGTCTACTGTTTAAAAAAGAGAGATCGATTAAAAGAGAACGTGTACAGACTGTTAATGTACGCACAAATATACTACTAAAACTTCTGGGAGTTGCCAGTGTCCAGGTAAAAACAGCAGGCAGTGGCATGGAATCCGAATTGACACTTACTGCTGTAACCATAGATGAAACCCAAAAAATAAAAGCTCATTTAGAAAAACATAAACCAAACAAATCACAGAAAATTTTCCCAGATGACTCAATAACTGAAACAGATGAAAAAGAAATAAATACCTATCGTATTTCACCATGGAACCTTTTTCTGGCAGGTGCTACATCAGGTAGATTCATGTTACTGTTTTCCATCATCGCAGCTGCCTTCTCCCAGATTTATCCATATATACCCGAAACATACCTGAGGCTTGTGCTGGAACAGATAATTCCAGAAAGCGGCGTCAATATGATTTTCCTTGTTATTATCATGCTAATATTGTTACTAATATCATGGATTCTATCAACAATAGTTTTCATGATTAGGTATGCCAATTTCACTTTAATCCGTCAGGATGATAGCCTAAAAATATCCTGGGGGATAATCGAGCAAAAAGAGTACAACCTGGATTTGAATCGTGTGCAGGCACTGTCTGTACAGGACGGTTTGCTGAGACAGCCGTTTGGTCTATGTTCGATTTCTGCAGAGGTTGCCGGTGGTAGTTCTGAAAAACAGGACTATATAACCAGATTGTATCCGCTGTTGCGTTTTAGTGAACTGCCGAAATTTTTGGAGGATATATTACCAGAATACAGCATGCCTACAGATGATAATATGGTACCGCTGCCTTCGAGGTCAAGGAAACGTTATATTATACGTTCATCTATACCTGTACTTTTGGTTGTTCTACTATTTCAAATGATACCGTACGGTTGGATATCTCTGTTACTTTTACCACCTGCTTTTTTACTGGGGCTTTCCCGTTACAATACAGGCAGAACTGCAGTCAGGAATAAACAATTAACCTTCCGGTTTCGGAATATACACCGATATCATGTATTTATATTAAAAAACCATATCCAATCCATGCAAATAAGCACCAATCCGTTCCAACGCAGAAGCGATTTAAGTACAGTAAAGGTTTCAGTATTGTCATCTCCAGCAGGAAAAGATTTCAAAGTAGCTGATGTTGACAATGAGGAAAATAAAAATATCTGGCAATGGTTTTCAAGAAAATGAATTTTATAACAAAAAGACTCTATGATTTTCTGACTGTTTTTCTCTAAACAAATTTAATATATTGCTAAATCTTTCAATATAATAATACAATTAAAAGAGGTTTGGTAGTATTTTACCAGAAGGTAATAATGGTTTATTGATACATCACTGGGATACAGACGGTATCTGTTCGGCAGCGATACTCTTTGAATATTTGGGTAAGGAATTTGACACTTACGTCCCACATATTGGTAATTATTTTTTTACTGTTGATGAGATAGATAAAATAAGCAAACAAAACTACGATTTTATTATCATCGCTGATATGGCAATCCCTGAAGATAACATTGTGGATTTGAAGAATAAATCAGGTGCACAAATTTACATATTTGACCACCACCTGCAGGATAATATCCAGAGAAACGGTATACATCACCATAATCCAGTCAGTGTTGGTGAGTCAGCTGAAAATTATCCATCAAATACGTGGGTCTTAACCAGACTGCTGGACAGAGAAATCGACATGTTTTCAATTCTTGGCGCAGTCGGTGACAGGGAAAAGAAAATCAAAGATAATGTAGATATTTATCCCTACATCAAGGAATTTTTAAACGATGGTGAATTTTATTTTGAGGATTTGTTGAAAATGGTCGAGTTAATCGATTCCAATTACAAGGTAGGGGATAAACAAAAAGTGATGGATGCTGTTCATTTTGTCAAGCAAAATAAACTTTATCCACAGCGTATACTGGACAACAGTGATTGGCACAAAAATCTTGATGACCTCGAGGAAGAAACTGAGCGTCAAAAAAATATGCCTGTAGATTATGAAAACGGAATAGCAATACAGGAAATCAACACCCGATATAATATAACATCACCTGTTGCAAGAAATCTTGCTTGGAGTGGTAAATGCAGGGTTGCTGTGGTAGTAAATCGCGGATTCTTTGATGATAAAGACCAGTTGTATGTAAGAGCAGGACAGACAGGACCTGTTATGATACCTGTAATTGATGCTGCACAGGAGAAAGGGTATTCAGCAGGTGGCAAAAAAGAAGTTGCAGGTATTATCATTCCAAAAAGTGACACCGATTACTTTATCAAAGAAGTAATAGGTTTATTAAAGGAATAAGTAAAGATTTATAAAATTGAATTAGATAACAAATTTGGAGTGAGAAATATGAACAACGGAAACAGTAACAGTGGATTTGTGGTATGGTTGACAGGACTGCCGGGGACAGGGAAATCAACCATATCAGCAGAGCTTGAGAATATTTTTCAGGAAAAGGGTTTCTGTACCGAAACCATGGATGGTGATGAGATACGCAAAGGCCTAAGTGCCGACCTCGGATTTACCAAAGAAGACCGGCAGGAACATGCAAGGAGGGTAGCCTTTGTCAGCAAACTCCTTGCAAGAAACGGTGTCGCTGTTAATGTAGCACTGATATCTCCATATAGGTCTTTCAGAGAACATGCAAGAAACGAAATCGAGAACTTTGTAGAGGTTTATGTAAAAACTCCGCTTGAAGTTTGTATGGAACGTGATCCTAAAGGTCTGTACGCAAAAGCTCAACAGGGAGATATCACCGATTTGACAGGGTATCAGGACACTTATGAAGAACCTTTAAACCCCGAGGTGGTGATTGATACCTGTGATACCACTCCAGAAAGTGCTGCCCGAACTATCATCGACAAACTGGAAGAACTTGGGTATTTTTCAAACTAAAAACGGTTTGTGTCATTGATGGGGAGAGATAACAACCACAGCTACCTCATAATCATATTCTCCCTGATAATCCTTGCAGGGATTTTTCTTGCACCAGCACCTGAAGGTTTGGCTGTTGAAGCAAAAAATGCTCTCGGTATATTTATTGTAGCTATAATACTGTGGACTACGAATGCTCTTCCTCTATCAGTGACCGGTCTGTTTGTCATTGTTCTGTTACCACTGCTTGATGTGATGTCCAGCAAAGACGCGTTTTCACTTTTTGGAAACCGAGCAGTGTTTTTTATTCTTGGTGCCTTTATACTGGCTGCAGGCATGATGAAAACAGGACTTAGTAAACGTCTTGCCCTGAAAATGCTCAGCAGGTTCGGAGGGACTCCCAGGAAACTGCTGGCTGGTATCATGATTTCCTCTGCTCTCATGTCGTTCATCATGCCTGAACATGCTGTTGCAGCCATAATGTTTCCTGTGGTGTCAACTATCGCTGACAACCTTGACCTTGAACCTCTGGATAGTGAGTATGGAACACTTCTTTTCTTGTCACTTGCATGGGGTGCAATTATAGGTGGAGTAGGTACTCTGCTTGGAGGTGCCAGAAACCCTCTCGCTATTGCTATGCTTAAAGAGAGCACAGGCATTGAGATTTCATTTTTTGAATGGTGTGTGGCTGCAATACCAATCGTTTTCGTGATGCTTGTCATCGGGTTTGTGGTTTTGAATTATTTCTTCAAGGTCGACGTAGATGATGTCAAGCCTGCAAAAAGGGTTCTTGAGAAGGAGTTAAAAAGAATCGGCAGCATGGACATTTATGAGAAAAAATCAGGTGCGATATTGGTATTGACCATCCTCTCATGGATTTTCCTTGGTCATAATTTTGGGCTGGCAGCCATTGCAATTCTTGGTGCGGTTGCTATTTTTATACTCAATGTTGTCAACTGGGAAGATATAGAATCTGATGTCAACTGGGGTGTAATCCTTATGTATGGTGGTGCTATATCCATCGGTTCTGCACTTTCCCAGACAGGTGCAGCGCAGTGGCTTGCTAATCAGGCACTTGACAGTTTTGTTTTGACTCCGATTTTGTTGATACTTGGAATATCACTGATTGCTAAATTCTTAACCGAAGGAATCAGTAATTCAGCCGCTGTTGCTATATTGATACCTATAGGTTTTAGCGTAGGGGATGTGGTCGGTATTAACCCGGTGGCGATGGTTTATCTGATTGCTATTCCTTCAGGTCTTGCATTTATGTTCCCGATGGGAACACCGCCCAATGCTATTGCCTATTCATCGGGGTATTACGAAATCAAAGATGTACTGCTTCCAGGATTAATTTTAAATCTTACTTCTTGGATAGCTTTTATTATAATGGCGCTTGTATATTGGCCAATCATTGGACTGAGCATAACCTGATTATTTAAAATATTTGATTTCACAAGAAATGGAGCAGGAAGCAAACTGTTTTAATTGTTCTCTTCAAATCAAAACACTCTAAATTAAAAATTTAGAGTTAAACTTAAATCAGAGATTTAAGTTGTTTTAAAGATATCTTTAAACTTGGTTTAAAGAGTGAGGAATGCGTCCAAACTAAAAAAACCATTAATGAATCAACAATAGCATCTATTAAACATAAATGTTTTAAATGTATATAACTTATATCATAATACCAAACGTTTAAGGCACCTCTAAGATTATAATACTGAAACTTCAACATTATATTGTCCAGAGGAAAATAGTTATTAAAACGTATAAGGGGAGCTGTCAGCTTTCCTAATGTCCTCCGCTTAGCTTCTATTAGTTAGGAGATGGAAGGACAAGCTAACCGTTTCAGCGGTTAGTAGCTGACCAAAGGATACAATCATGAACGAATCCAACACTATAATGGTAGCATTTTCAGCAACCTCCATCCATAAAGAACCAGCTAAACGTGCACTTGATATGGCACAGGAGAAAAACGCAAAACTGATAGTACTGAGTGTACGAGATAAAAACATAACAGAAAAAGTAGCTAAAGTAACTCAGAACCATGGTTTTCTGGGTAAGGAAATAGTCAAGGATTTGATGAAGGATATTAAAAAGGATAGAGATGAATTAATATCTGAAAGATTGGGCAGAATTTGTGAAGAAGCTGAAAAACGAGGCATCGATTATGAGACCTTGCAGTTAAAAGGGGATTTTGTTGAAAATGTGGTTGAGGTTGCCGGTAAATATGGTGTTGATACTGTTCTGGTTGAGGATATGGGCAGAAAAACTGACAGGTTGAAGACTAAATTAGAGTGTGAGGTTATTGTGGTTTAATTTTTTGGATAAGTTTTTAGGTGCCAAATGATATAGAGGATATAAATAAATGTACTCAGAAAAAATTTTATTAAGTATTGAATTTATTTAGTGATGATTTATACAGGTGGAAAATAATGAAAGGGTTAATACCAGCGGCAGGAAGCGGAACCCGATTAGGTCCGTTTACCCATGCGATGCCAAAAGAACTGTTACCGGTAGGAGATAAAGCAGTTATTGAGCATGCGGTTGAATCGTTTGTTAATGCGGGAATAGATGACATTACCATTGTGGTGAGCCCGAAAAAGCACGGATTATCCGATTATCTTGGTTCAGGGAAACGTTTCGGTGTGAATATAACCTATGTTGTCCAAGATGATAGACTGGGACTTGCAAACGCTGTCGCGGCTGGTGAACATGTAATTAATGGTTCGCCGTTTGCTGTTGTACTCGGGGACAATTTCTTCTCACCGGATACCATCCTGCAGAACTTGAAACAGTTCCATGAAAACAATAACGCTGATGCTACTGTCGGTGTTATGGAAGTGTCTGATGTCACAAGACATGGAATTATCAAAACAAACGGCAACAACATTGTAGATTTGATTGAGAAACCGGAAGCTGATAAGGCACCGAGTAAACTGGGAATTGCTGGTATGTATGTTTTTGAACCGCAAATATTTGATGCTATAAAGGATACAAAACCTGGTTATAAGGATGAATACCAGCTTACCGATTCGATTAAAATTTTGGTAGAACAGGGTAAAAACGTGGTCTACAGGAAAATCGATGGTATCCATATCGATGTCGGAACCCCTGAAGACCTGATGAAAGCCAATGATTACTATCTGAAAAACAACAAATCAAAAGAATAATTTAACTTTCAATTATACTTTTTCTCTGTCAATCGCCTGCCAGATGTGTTTGCCTTTAAACATATACCTCAGGCTGAAGAGCAAATAAACCTGGTGCCAGATGAATGATGACAGGATGTTTGAACTCCACAACCCTGAGATGAGGGCACCTGCAAACCCTGCAACAATTACTAGACCAAACAAGATATTAAACTGGGCTAGAAACAACGACCACAGGATAACGCTGACAAAAAATGTTACAGGAACTACAAAAAACATTAAAAACCTCATTGGAAATATCAAGGTTCCAAATTTCCCATATTTTGAGGATATAAGATTAATATTATGTAAGGTTGCTTCCTGCAAGCGTGAAGAGCGGCGAATCTTCTGGCGGCGCTGTTGTGTGAGATTTTCTGTTATATATTCATAGAACTTAGCGTTTACCTCATATATACACCTATAACCGTTGCGGATGATTTCAAGTGCCATTCCTGCATCCGATGCACCATGGGTTGCAGGTATAGGTGAAAAAGCTTTTTTCTTGAGAGCGATCAGGGGACCGTTAAAACAATATGTAGAATGGACATGGCTCTCCCATGTACACATTTTACCGTAGACTGAACGATAAGCCTTCTCGGAACCTGTTGTAAATGATTTTTCTTTCACAATAGGTTCAAGTTCGCCACAAACTGCTCCTATATTATCATCATTTAGCAGTGTGCCAATCGCATAGTCAATTGCATCATCTTCAAATACCACATCGGCATCTGTTGTTACCACGAAATCGGTTTTTGCACTTTTAACTCCAAGGTTAACTGATTCGTTAGTTCCTGTTCGGCTGTCTTTTACAATGACTTCTCCTGATACATTATATTTATCAAATGCACCTTTTGCAAATTCTACGGTGTTATCAGAAGACCTGTCATCTACAACGATTGCATGGATTTTATCTGCTGGATAATTGATATCCCTGAGATTTTTGATGCGGTGTTCTATTACTTTTTCTTCGTTGTATGTGGGTATTACTATAGTAATGTCAGGAGGGTTCTCTACTTTGTTCCCTGAGTTCTCTTTTGTAAATATTACTGCGACTATGTAGATAAGGTAAATAGAGACCGGGATTGCGGCTGTCAGTATTGCGGAGTAAAGTAGAAGAGACATTTGTTTGAAGTCTATTACGGCTTTGGTTGTTAATATAATTTATCAAAGGACTATATTGTTTATATAATACTAGTTCAGATGGAAATCTTGATGAAGTTAGCAACAAGAGACCAGATAAATACTGGTAGCCTAAAAGTCAATAACCCACCTCTAAAGAGCTTGTCCGACAATTAATGTCAAAGCTAATCTTTTCCACAAAAAGAACTACCAAATAACAAAAATCATCAATCCTAACTGTTTCTATTATATCAAGCGGTAGCATCCGTATCTGGTTTTTGGATGATTGGGTAAATGC